>NZ_JBHUWD010000016.1:0-82357 GCF_042670205.1 Luteimicrobium sp. NPDC057192
GGGGCCGCCGTGGGGCGGCCACCCGCCCGGCCGGGCGCCCCAAATGTGCGCACTCAGCGTCTCGGTGGGTCAGGTGAGCGTGGCCGGCGTGGCGAGGGCGCGCAGCGGCGTCGTCACGAACCGCAGGGGCTCGGTGGCCCAGTGCGCCTCGAACGTCCCGGCCGTGCCGTCCAGGACGAGCTCGAGCCGGTGCGGCGCCTCGAGGAACGCGAGCCGCACGCGGACCCGGCCGTCGGGCTCCACCCCGCCCGACGTCGCGACCGGCACCTCGGTGCCCGCGTCCGTGAGCGTCCAGCCCGCGCTTCCCGGGTCGAACGCCGCCGTGACGTCGCCGCCGCGGTCCACGAGCGTGAGCGCCCAACCCGGGCCGACCCGGACCTCCGCGAGGCTCGGCTGCGCGGCGCAGCTGCCGCCGTCAGGCCCGAACACCCGGCCGGACCAGTCGGCTCCGGACCCCGGCAGCGCGAGGGCGGGGACCGACGCCGCCGCGAGGTGTGCCGCCAGCTCCTCGTCCGCCTCGGGCGAGCCCGGCCCGGCGAACGCCGGGAGCAGGTGCTGCCACGCGAGGTCGAGCGTCTCCTGCATGTCGGGCGTCTGGGCCGTGACCGCGACGACGACGTCGTGCTCGGGCAGCACCACGCAGAACTGGCCGTAGGCGCCGTCGCCCCGGAAGCCGTGACGGGACATCCAGTGCTGGAAGCCGTAGCCCTGCTGCCAATCGGATGCAGGCGGGTCCGCCACCGTGTCCACAGTCTCGCCGGGGCCCCCGAACGGGCGGGGCGTCCCCACCTGCACGGACGTCGCGGCGTCGACCCACTCTGCGGGCAGGAGCTGCCGGTCGCCCCAGCGTCCCCGCTGGAGGAGGAGCTGGCCGAGCCGAGCGACGGCGTCCGTCGGCGCGAAGAGCCCGGTGAACGCGATCTGCCGCCCCGCGGGCCGCTCCTGCCAACCGAGCGGACCGATGCCCAGCGGGTCCAGCAGCCGGGGGCGCAGGTAGTCGAGCAGCGAGCCACCGGTCACGCGCTGCACGATCGCGCCGAGCGTGTAGGTCGCCGGTTGGTTGTACGCGAAGACGCTGCCCGGCTCCTCGTCCGGGGGGATCCGCAGGAACGCGTGGACCGGATCGACGTCCGGGTCGGCGAACGCCTCGTCGAACGTGTCGCGCGTGTGGCCGCTCGCCATCGACGCGACGTGCCGCACGAGCATCCGGCGCGTGCGCGGGTCGACGGTCTCGGGGTCCACCTCGGGGAAGTACGCGAGGACCGGGTCGTCGAGGCGCAGCAGACCCTCGGCGACCGCGAGCCCCGCGGCCGCGGACGTGAAGCTCTTGCTCAGCGAGTACAGCAGGTGCCGGCGGCCGTGGGCGTACGGCGCCCACCAGCCCTGCGCGACGACACGACCGTGGCGCAGGACCATCAGCCCGTGCGGTTCCTGCGTCGGCGACGCCTCGAGCGCGCGGACGAAGCGGAGGATCCCGGCGGCGTCGGTGCCGGTCGCGGAGGGGGCGGTGGAGGGGAGCGCGGACGCCCCGGACGGTCGGACAGCGATGTCGGAGTGCACCGCACGAGCCTACGACCCGCTAGGTTGTGGCGGTGAGCCCGAGCCCGCCCCCGGAGCAGCGGCGCAGCGTGCGCGCCGTGGTCGGCGTCGTCGCGGGGCTGGGCGCGCTCGCCGTCCTCGCGGTCGCGCTCCAGGGACCGCCCGCGGAGGAGGGCGTCCGGTGGTTCCCCCGATGGCACCTCGGCGACGGCGACCTCGAGGCGACCGACCAGGCCGACCCGCCCGCGCGTGAGCTGACCCTGCCAGCGGCGCCGGGACGGTGGCACGTGAGCCCGTGGGTATGGGCAGGTCTGCTCGCGGTCGTGATCGCGGCGATCGCCGTGGCGATCGCGCTCTGGTGGAGGCGTCACCACGACGGCAGCGGGCCCGACGACGAACCGGCAGAGCCACCGGGCGTCCACGACGCCGTCGTCACGGAGTCGGAGACCTTGCCGGAGGAGCCGGACCTCCCCGTGCTGCGGCGCGGGTTCGAGCACGCGTTCCACGTCCTCGACTCCGACCGCGAGCCGCACGACGCGATCGTGACCGCCTGGCTCGGCCTGGAAGAGGCCGCTCAGGACGCGGGCGTCGCGCGCCGCCCGGCCGAGACCGCGTCCGAGCTCACGACCCGGATCCTCGGCCGCATCACGTCCGACGACGCCGCCGCGCACGCGCTCCTCGACCTGTACCTGCGGGTGCGGTACGGCGGCTACGCTGCCACGCCCGACGACGTCGCCACAGCACGGTCGGCGCTCGAGGCCCTGACGCAGGGCTGGGACGGCGCGACCCGGCGGTGGTCGCGATGACCGTGCCCACGACCGATCCCAGCCCGGCACCGCCCGGCCGGCCGGGGCGCGCGGACGTCCGCCGCGTCGTCGGCGGGCCGCCGGAGCGTCGCAGGTTCGCGGTCGTCGTCCTGCCGGTGCTCGCGGTCGTCGTGCCGTGGTACCTGGGCGTCGACCCGTGGCACGCGCTCGCGTTCGGCGCCGTGGCCCTGACGATCGCCGTGCTGTGGCGTGGAGCGCCCGACTGGGACGAGGCCGCCTGGCGACCCGGCTCCCGCCCGCCTGCCAGCGGGGTCCGCGACGACGTGTCGCGGCTCTCGATGGTGGTGGGCCGGGGACACCTGCCGGTGGGACCGGCCGCCGTCCGGCGGCTGCGAGCCGTCGCCGCCGTCCGGCTCGCGCGGCACGGCGTCGACCTCGACGACCCGGCCGACGCGCCGCGCGTCGCCGCCCTCCTCGGCCCGCACGCGCCCGCCGTGCTGCGCGGCGACGTCACCCGGGTGAAGCGACCCGCGTTCGTCGCGTGCGTCGACGGGCTGGAACGACTCGACCGCGCCCCCTCGAACCAGGAGCAGCCATGACCGACGCCGCACCGCCCGCCCTGTACGTCGAGGAGGTCGCCCGCCTGGCCGCGCTCGTCCGCGAACGCGTGGCGACGGTCGTCGTCGGCATGGACGACGCCGTCGGGCTGGCGCTCGGCGCGATCCTCGCGGGCGGGCACGTCCTGTTCGAGGACGTGCCCGGCCTCGGCAAGACCCTGGCCGCGCGGTCGCTCGCGTCGGCGCTCGGCCTCGACTTCCGCCGCCTGCAGTGCACGCCCGACCTGCTGCCGTCCGACATCACCGGCTCGTTCGTGTGGGACCCGGCGCGCGCCGACTTCGACTTCCGCCCGGGCCCCGTGTTCACGGGCCTGTTCCTCGCGGACGAGATCAACCGCACCGCCCCCAAGACGCAGTCCGCGCTGCTCGAGGCGATGGCCGAGGGGCAGGTGACCGTCGAGGGGCGCCGGTTCGAGCTCCCGAGCCCGTTCCACGTCGTCGCGACGTCCAACCCGATCGAGTTCGAGGGCACCTACGCGCTCCCGGAGGCCCAGCTCGACCGGTTCATGGTGCGGCTCGCCGTCGGCTACCCGACCGCGGAGGGCGAGGAGCAGGTCCTCCTCAACCGCGTCGCGCGGCGTACCGAGGTCGCGAACGTCGAGCCCGTCATCGACGCCGCGACCCTCCGGGCGATGCAGGCCGGGGTCGAGACCGTCCACGTCGACGCGGACGTCGCCCGCTACTGCGTGGACCTGGCCGCCGGGACGCGGCGGCACGACTCCGTCCAGGTCGGGGCCTCGCCCCGCGGGTCCCAGGGGCTCCTGCTCGTCGCGCGGTCGCGAGCGGTCATGGCGGGGCGCGGCTTCGTGACGCCCGAGGACGTCAAGGCTGTCGCGGTCCCCGTGCTCGCGCACCGGCTGTCCCTGACGACCCAGGCGTGGGCCACGGGCGTCCAGCCCGTCGCCGTCGTCGAGTCCGTCGTGGGCCGCGTCCCCGTCCCCCCGACCGTCGGGCGCGCACCCGACGCGGCGGCCCGGGCGTGACGCCGTGACCGAGGTCGTCCCCGACCGCGCGTCGGAACAGGCCTCCGAGCGGACCCGCGTCGTGCCGCTGACCGGCGCGGGATCTCTCGCGGCCGGTGTGGTGGCGGTCGTGCTGGCAGCGGCGGGCGTCCTGTTCGCGCGCGCCGACCTCGTGCTGCTCGCCCTGCCGCTCGCCGTCTCCGCCGCGTGGGCGTGGGCCTCCCGGCCCGTCGCTGGGCCCGAGGGTCCCGTCACCGGACTGACCGTCCGCGTCGCGCCCGACGCCGACCGGCGGCTCGTCCGCTACCGGGTGGGGGTGGCGCCGTCGGCGGGGACCGACGCGGTCCACGTGCGCGTGAGCGTCCTGGGCACGACGCCCCACGACCTCGTCGTCACGCCCGCCCGCGCGGCCGACCTCACCGGCGAGGCGCCGATCCTGCACTCCGGCCCGCAGCTCCTGCTCCGGCTCCAGCACCGGCTGCTCGGCCAGGACGTCGCCTGGTTCACCGCGCCCGCGCGCGAGCTCGACGCCTGGCAGGTCGTCACGCCCCAGGCCGTCCCTGTCGCGTCCCTCCCGCTCCCGCGCCGTCTCCAGGGCATGACCGGCACCCACCAGTCCGCCCGCCCCGGCGACGGCGGCGACTTCCGTGACGTCCACCCCTTCGCCCCCGGCGACCGCCTCCGCCGCATCGACTGGCGGGCCACCGCACGACGCTCCCGCCAGGCCGACGAGCTGTTCGTGCGCCGCACGTCGGCGCTCGCGGACGCCACCGTCGTGCTCGTGCTCGACTCCCGCGACGACGTCGGCGAGAACGTCGACGACTGGACCGGTCACACTCCCGACGGGCAGGGCGTGACCTCGCTCGACCTCGCGCGCGAGGCCGCTGCGTCGCTCGCGACCGCGTACGCGGCCGCGGGCGACCGGGTGGGGGTGCAGGACCTCGCCACGCAGGTGCGCGTCGTCCAGCCGGGCGGGGGAGCGCGGCACCGGGACCGCGTCGTCCGCGCGATCACGCTCAGCCGGCCCTCGGGCAGCCGGTTCACGCGCCTGCGCGCGCCGGTCGTGCCTGCGGGGGCGCTCGTCTACGTCTTCTCGACCTTCCTCGACGACGAGGCGCCCCGGATGGCGACCCTGTGGCGCGCGGGCGGTCACCGCGTCGTCGCGGTCGACGTCCTGCCGGCGCCCCGCACCGCGGGGCTGCAGGCGCACGAGCGCATCGCGTTCCGGCTCGTCGCGCTCGAGCGCGAGGAGCGGATGCGGACGTTGCAGGCGTCGGGCGTCGAGCTGCTGCGCTGGGAGGAACGGCACGGGCGCACGGGGGAGCGCGCCGCCGCGCTGCGCACGCTCGCCCGCGCCGGCAGGAGCCCGCGGTGAGCGCCGGCGCGCGCGCTGTCGACGGCGAGCCCGAGCGGCCCCGCATCGTCCCACCCGACATCGGCGCCGCGTTCCCGGGCTGGTGGGCGCGTGCCGGCGTGCTGCTCGTGGGCGTCGGGCTCGCCGCCGCGACCGTGCAGGGGTTTTGGCTGGTCGCCGCGATCGCCCTCGCCGGCGTCGCGGCGATCTCGCCGCACACCCTCGTCGCCTGGGCCCTGGCGCTCTACTTCGGTGCGGTCGCGCTCGTGCTGCCGCACGACGGGTGGACCTGGCGGTTCGCGCTCCTGCTGCTCGGGCTCCACCTCCTGCACGTGCTCGCGTCGTTCTCGCTCGCCCTGCCGCCCGGCGGGAGGGTGGCGCTCGGCGTCGTCGCCGCACCGCTGCGGCGGCTGCTCGTCGTGCAGGTGCCCGTCCAGGCGTTCGCGGTCCTCGTGCTCGCCACCCTCGCGCCCGGCGGCGACGGTCCGCACCTGCGGCCGGTCGCCGTCGTCGCCGGCGGCGCGCTCGTCGTCGGGGTGGTGCTGCTCGTGTGGCGTTGGCGCACGCCGCGCTAAGGGTAGGCTTACCTCCGTCGCGACGATGCGGCCGGCCCCGTGAGATCGTCCCGAGGAGCACCACCTCTATGTCTGCCCAGTCCGTCCTGGCTGTGTCTTCAGCGCCCCGGCGCGCGCGCCGGCGGTTCGCCGTCGTCGCGGCCGGTCTCGTCGCGGGCGCGCTCGCGCTCGCCGGGTGCTCGTCGTCCGACGACGGCGGCTCGCCCGGCCCGACGGGCGGCTCCGCGTCCTCCGCGGGCGCGACCGACTCCTTCCCCGTCACGGTGCAGTCGGCGCTCGGCACGGCCACCATCAAGTCCGAGCCCCAGCGCGTCGTGACCTGGGGCTGGTCGTCGCAGGACGCCGTCCTCGCGCTCGGCGTCGTACCCGTCGCGATGCCCAAGAACACGTACGGCGGCAACGCGGACGGCGTCTTCCCGTGGGACGCCGACGCGATCAAGGCGCTCGGCGGCACCACGCCCCAGCTCCTCTCGGGCGGCGACACCGGCCAGGTGCCGTTCGAGGAGATCGTCAAGGCCAAGCCGGACGTGATCCTCGCGCCGTACTCCGGCCTCACCCAGGACGACTTCGACAAGCTGAGCAAGATCGCGCCCGTCGTCGCCTACCCGGACAAGCCGTGGGCCACGAGCTGGCAGGACCAGACCACGATCATCGGCAAGGCCCTCGGGCGTTCGGCCCAGGCCGGCGAGCTCGTCGGCTCGACCAACGAGGCCATCGCCGCGCTCGGCGCGAAGTACCCCGTCCTGAAGGGCAAGACGTTCGTCTACGCGGCCGCGAACGAGGCCGACAAGCTCAGCGTCTACCGCGCCACCGACCCGCGCGTCCAGCTCCTCACCCAGCTCGGCATGGTCGTCAGCCCGAGCGTCGAGGCGCTCGACACCAAGCCCGACGACAGCTACTTCTTCCAGGTGAGCTACGAGAACCTGTCGAAGATCGACACGGACGTCCTCGTCGCGTACTTCGGCGACCAGAAGGCGGCGGACGCGTTCGTCAAGGACCCGCTGGTCGCGGCGATGCCGTCGGTGAAGTCCGGCGCGTTCGCACCCATCGTCGGCGAGTCGTTCGTCATGGCGTCCAGCGCGCCCACCGTGCTGTCCATCCCGTGGATGCTCAACCAGTACGTCCCCAAGCTCGCGGCCGCCGCCGAGAAGGTCAAGTAGCCGTCGCGTAGTAGCGTCGCGCTGTGCCCGCCGTCCCGTCCACGACCGTCCCCTCGGGCTCCGCGCCCGGCGGGGCGCCGTCGTCGACCTCCGCGACGCTGGGGAGGAAGCGACGGCGGCTCGTGCTCGGCCTCGTGGTCTGCGCGGTCGTCCTGCTCGCAGCGGCGCTCCTCAGCCTCATGGTCGGCTCGAACGCGCTGTCGCCGTCCGCGGTGCTCGGCGCGCTGCACCACTACGACCCGCACGACGAGGCGTCCCTCATCGTCGTGGACAAGCGCCTGCCCCGGACGCTCGTCGGCGTCCTCGCGGGGCTCGCGCTCGGCCTCGCCGGGACCGTCATGCAGGGCCTCACGCGCAACCCGCTCGCCGACCCCGGCCTGCTCGGCGTGAACGCGGGCGCCTCGCTCGCCGTCGTGCTCGCGATCGCGGTCGCGGGGGTCTCGAGCACCGCCGCGTACGTGCCGTTCGCGTTCGTCGGCGCCGCGGTCGCGTCCGTCGTCGTGTACACCGTGGGGTCGCTCGGGCGGGAGGGGGCGACGCCGGTCAAGCTGGCGCTCGCCGGCGCCGCCGTGAGCGCCGCGCTGACGTCGCTCGTGACCGCCGTGGTGCTGACCAGCAACGAGGCGCTCGACCAGCTCCGGTTCTGGCAGGTGGGGGCGCTCGCGGGCCGCGGGTTCGACGTCGTCCGGGAGGTGCTGCCCCCCATCGCGGTCGGGGCGGTGGTCGCGCTGGCGCTGGGGCGCTCGCTCAACGGGCTCGCGCTCGGCGACGACGTCGCCCGCGCGCTGGGGCAGCGGGTCGGGCTCGTGCGGGCCGCCAGCGCGGTCGCGGTGGTGCTGCTGTGCGGCGCCGCGACCGCCGCCGCCGGGCCGATCGCGTTCGTCGGCCTCATCGTCCCGCACGCCGCGCGGCGCCTCGTCGGCCACGACTACCGGTGGATCCTCGCGTTCTCCGCGCTCCTCGCCCCGACCCTCCTGCTGCTGTGCGACGTCATCGGCCGTGTCGTCGCGTACCCGGGCGAGCTCGAGGTCGGCATCGTCACCGCCGTCGTCGGCGCGCCCCTGTTCATCGCGCTCGTGCGGCGCGGCGGGGCGGCGGGCCTGTGAGCGCGGCCCCCGCGACCACCGCGGCTCCGGCGGCCCCGGTCCCGACGGCGCACGTGCGCCGGGCTCGGCGGTCCCGCCAGGTGCGCGTCGGCGTCGTGCTCGGCGTGCTGGTCCTCGTGGCGTGCGGGATCTCGCTGTGCCTCGGCGAGGCCGCGGTCGCGCCCGTCGACGTCCTGCGTGCGCTCGTCGGGCGGGCGGACGTCCTGACGCACTTCGTGATCTTCGACCTGCGCCTCCCGCGGCTCGAGACCGCCGTGCTGGTCGGCGCGTGCCTCGGGGTGTCGGGCGGCCTGCTCCAGTCCGTGGTCCGGAACCCGCTCGCCAGCCCCGACGTCGTCGGCATCACCGAGGCGGCGAGCGCGGCCGGGGTGATCGGGATCGTGTGGTTCTCGCTCAGCGGCGTCGCGCTGTCCGGGCTGGTGCTCGTGGGCGCGCTCGCCGCCGCGCTCCTCGTGTACGCGCTGGCATGGCGGTCCGGGCTGTCCGGCTACCGGTTCGTGCTCGTCGGGATCGGGGTCGCGGCCGTGGCGTCGGCCGCCGTCTCGTACGTGCTCACGCGCAGCGCCGTCACCGACGTGCGCGAGGCGATGGTCTGGCTCACCGGGAGCCTCAACGGCGCCGGGGGAGACCGGCTCTCGGTCCTGGCCGTCGCCTCGCTCGTCCTGCTCCCGCTCGCCTGGCTCCAGGGCCCGCGGCTCGCGCAGCTCGAGCTCGGCGACGACACCGCCGCCGCGCTCGGGGTCGGCGTCGAGCGGACCCGTGGGCTCGCCGTCCTGACCTCGGTGGCGCTCGCGGCGGTCGCGGTCGCGGCGGCGGGGCCCGTGACGTTCGTCGCGCTCGTCTCGGCGCCCATCGCCCGGCGTCTCGTCGCCAGCGGCGCCCCCGCGCTCGTCTGCTCCGCGCTCGTCGGGGCGCTCGTCGTCGTCGTCTCCGACGGCGTCGCACAGTTCGCCGTCCCCGGGACGACCTACCCGGTGGGTGTGGTCACCGGCATCGTGGGCGCCCCCTACCTGCTCTGGCTGCTGACCCGGACCAACCGCGCCGGGCGAGGAGGCTGACGTGACCCTGCCCGACCGTCCCGAGCGCCGAGCGCCCGCCACGGCCTCGCACACCCTCGCGGCCGAGGACCTCACCCTCGGCTACGAGGGGCGCGTCGTCGTGCGCGACCTCGGGCTCGCCGTGCCGCCGGGGCAGGTGACGGCGATCGTCGGGCCCAACGCGTGCGGCAAGTCGACGCTGCTGCGCGGCCTCGCGCGCCTGCTCAGCCCCGCCTCGGGCCGCGTCCTGCTCGACGGCGAGGACGTGCGCGCGCTCGGCACCCGCCGCGTCGCGCAGGTGCTCGGGCTGCTCCCGCAGAGCCCGGTCGCCCCCGAGGGCATCACCGTCGCGGACCTCGTGGGCCGCGGACGCTACCCGCACCAGGGCTGGTTGCGGCGGTGGACGTCCGCCGACGACCTCGCCGTCGCCGAGGCGATGGAGGCGACCGGCGTCGCCGACCTCGCGCCCCGGCCGCTCTCGGAGCTGTCGGGCGGCCAGCGGCAACGTGTGTGGATCGCGATGGCGCTCGCCCAGCGCACCGACCTGCTGCTCCTCGACGAGCCCACGACGTTCCTCGACATCGCCCACCAGATGGAGGTCCTCGACCTCCTCGCCGAGCTCAACGCGGACCGCGGCACGACCGTCGTCATGGTCCTGCACGACCTCAACCAGGCCGTCCGGTACGCCGACCACCTCGTCGCGATGCGCGACGGGGAGATCGTGGCCGCGGGCGCACCCGGCGACGTCGTCACCGCGGACCTCGTCGAGCGAGTGTTCGGTCTGCGCAGCGTCGTCGTGGACGACCCCGTCACGGGCGACCCGATGGTCGTGCCCGTGGGGCGGCACCGGGCCCCCGGAGACGACGACGGCCCGCGCCCCTGACGGAGCGCGGGCCGCGGTCGCGGGTACGGCCGGTGTCAGTGGTCGAACGCGTCCTTGACCTTCTCGCCGGCGTCCTTGATGTCGGCCTTCGCCTGGTCGGACTTGCCCTCGGCCTCCTTCTGACGGTCGCCCGTCACCTTGCCGGTGGCCTCCTTGGCCTTGCCCTTGAGGTCCTCGGCCTGGTTCTTCATCTTGTCATCGAGTCCCATGAGCGTCCTTCCGTCGGCTGCGGCGGTCGTCCCGCCCTGACCTCTCCGACGCTAGGGCCGGTCCGGGAGCTACGCAGGAGGAGCGGTGGCGCTGGGGGTGCGGACGCGTTTTGACTGCCGTGCGGCGGGCCCGGAGGATGATCGGGGCGCCGGCGCGGCGCCGCCCACCGATGGTCCTTCCTCTCACGCCTGGAGCGACGAGCATGCCGATGTCCGCCGAGGTCCCGCGCGCACCCGAGCGCCGGGTGGTCTTCCTGGACGTCGACGGCACCTACCTGACGCACACGGGCGTCGCGCCCGACAGCGCGCGCCACGCCGTCGCGGAGGCGCGGGCCGCCGGGCACCTCGTGCTCCTGTGCACCGGGCGCTCGCCGACGGAGCTCTCGGAGCTCGACGACGGCTCGTTCGACGGCGTCGTCGCCGGCGCGGGCGCGTACGCGGCGCTCGCGGACGGGACCGTGCTGCGGCACGAGACGATCCCTCTCGACGCCCTGGGCCGCTTGCTCGACCTGCTCGACGGCGCGGGGGCCGCCTACCTGCTGGAGACCAACGGCGGCCTGTACGGCACGCCGCACGGTCCCGCGACCTTCGAGCGGCTGTTGCGCAGCGAGGAGCCCGACGTCGAGCTCGGGCCCGCGCTCACCCAGCTCGTCGCGCGCGTCCGCACCGGTGTCGGCATCCGCCGCGACGACGTCAACAAGGTCATGCTGCTCGACTCGCCCCTCCCGCTCGACGAGGTCCGCGCCGAGGTCGGGGACGTGCTCCGCGTGCTGCCGTCGTCGACGGCGCGGCTGGGGGAGCGCAGCGCCGAGATCCAGGGGCCGGGCGTGCACAAGGGCGTCGGGGTGGAGGCCGTGCTCTCGCACCTGGGCGTGCCGCGCGCCGCCTCGGTCGGCCTGGGCGACGGCGTCAACGACGTCGAGATGCTCCGCTACGTCGGGGTGGGCGTCGCGATGGGCGGCGCGCACCCCGACGCGATCGCCGCGGCGGACTGGACGACGGGACGGCCCGAGGACGGCGGGCTCGCGGCGGCCTTCGAACGGCTGGGCCTGACGAAGCCCATGTGACCGGTCAGGCGGCCAGGTCCATGTGGAGGACCTCCCAGGCATGGCCGTCGACGTCCGTGAACGACCGCCCGTACATCGCCCCCTCCTCCTGGGCCGGCCGGTACTCGGCGCCCCCCGCGGCGACGGCCCTGAGGACGAGATCGTCGACCTCCTCGCGCGTGGCCGCCGACAGGCAGTTGACGACCTGCGTCGAGCGCTGCGGGTCGCCCACGGGCGCCGGGGCGAACTGCGAGAAGAACGCGGGGACGAGCAGCATGACGCAGATCGTGTCGGAGACCACGACGCACGCCGCGTTCTCGTCGCTGAACCGCTGGTCGAGCCGGAAGCCGAGGCCCGTGTAGAAGCGGGTGGCCGCACCGAGGTCGGAGACGGGAAGGTTGACGAAGATCATGCGGTCCACGGGTCCTCCGGGGTTCGGGGTTCGGCACCGGCGTGCGTGGTGCGGCGGGGGCGCGTGCGCGCTCCTGGTCGGACCGACCGTCCCGCGGGACGGAACTCATCGCTCCGCGGCGAATCTGTTGCTCGGCTCGACCGTCGTCGACCGTGTCGGCGCTGCCGCGTACCGTCGAAGGATGACGACGACGCCAGCACGGCCCGCAGCGACCGCGATCGACGACGCCGCGTTCGAGGAGCTCGTCGCGCCGCTGCGACGCGAGATCTTCGCCCACTGCTACCGCATGACGGGGTCGGTCCAGGACGCGGAGGACCTCGTCCAGGAGACCTACCTGCGGGCGTGGCGCGCGATGCACAGCTTTGAGCACCGCTCCTCGCTGCGGACCTGGCTGTACCGGATCGCGACCAACACGTGCCTGACCCACCTCGAGTCCCGCAAGCGGCGGCCTCTGCCGACGGGGCTCGGCCAGCCAGCGGCGGACCCGGCCCGCGAGCCCCAGGCCGACCACGACCGCACGTGGCTCGAGCCGCTGCCCGACGCCCTCGTCTGGGGCACCGAGCCGTCGGACCCGGCCACCGAGACGGTGACCCGCGACACGGTGCGGCTCGCCTTCATCACCGCGCTGCAGCACCTCACGGCGCAGCAGCGTGCCGTCCTCCTCCTGCGCGAGGTGCTGCAGTGCAGCGCCGCGGAGACGGCCGAGGCGCTCGGGCTCACGGTCGCGGGCGTGAACTCCACGCTGCAGCGGGCACGCGCCCAGGTCGCGCGCCTCCAGGAGGCCGCGGACGCCGAGGACGGGGTGGGCGTGGATGCGCCGGACCTCGACGACCCGCGCACGCGCGAGCGCCTCGCGGCGTACGTGAGCGCGTTCGAGAGCTACGACATCCCGGCGATCGTGCGGCTGCTGGCGGACGACGTGGTGTGGGAGATGCCGCCGTTCCCCGAGTGGTACCGCGGGCCAGCGCAGATCGGCCAGCTCATCGGCACCTGGTGCCCGGCGAGCCGCGCCGGCGACATGCGGCTGGTCCCGGCCGGCACCGCGAACGGGCTGCCGGTCTACGGGCTCTACATGCGCGACGACGACGGGGTCCACCGGGCCTTCCACGTCCAGCAGGTCGAGGTCGCCGACGACGGCGTCACGCACGTCGTGGCGTACTTCGACACCGCGCTGTTCGCGGCGTTCGGGCTCCCGGAGGTCTGGTCGGAGCAGCGTCGCTGAACCTCCGCGTGCTGCCGTCCCCCGACGGTGACGTGGGGTTCGCCGAGGGTGACGTGGGGTTCGCCGAGGGTGACGTGGGGTTCGCCGAGGGTGACGTTGTTCGGTCGGGTCCGCGGGTGGGCACGGCCATTCGCTGTCGAGATGCCTCGCCCAGGTTGAGTGCCGACCATGCGAACGGCCACGTCTGCTCGTGCCGAGCATGCTGCTGTGCGCATGCTCGGCGTCGTGAGGGTGGGCACG
This sequence comes from Luteimicrobium sp. NPDC057192, assembly GCF_042670205.1. NCBI lineage: Bacteria > Bacillati > Actinomycetota > Actinomycetes > Micrococcales > Luteimicrobium > Luteimicrobium sp. NPDC057192. The sequence continues at coordinate 13,130 of NZ_JBHUWD010000016.1, forward strand.
CGCATGGTCGGCGCGGGAGGCGGTGGCCGATCGCATGCTCGGGGTTCGTGGTACTCGTCGAACTGCCGGAATTCCTGACCGTAAACGGGAAACGCAACGCCATCCTGCGGCGAACGTCACCGTCGGCGAACCGAGCGTCACCGTCGGCGGACCGAGCGTCACCGTCGGCGGACCGAGCGTCACCGTCGGCGGACCGAGCGTCACCCTCGGCGAACCCAGCGTCACCCTCGGCGAACCCAGCGTCGCCGTCAGCGGTAGGAGGCCGCCAGGCGCGCGAAGCCCTCGTCGAGCGTGACGCCCGGGGTCCAGCGCAGGTCCGCCCGCGTGCGGCGCTGGTCGAACCAGTGCGCGGTGGAGAGCTGCTCGGCGAGGAACCGCGTCATGGGCGGCTCGTCGGCGCCGGGTCGCACGGCCCAGACGCGCTCCACCAGGCCACCGGCGGCCCGGGCGAGCCCGGGCGGGACGGACCAGGCGGGCGGCCGCACGCCCGCGGCCCGGCAGATCCCCGCCAGCAGCTCGGCGACCGTGCGCGGCTCGCCGTTGGTGACGACGTACGCGTTTCCGTGCACGTCGGGCGCGCGCTCGAGCGCGGCGACGATCGCCGACGCGGCGTTGTCGACGTAGGTGCTGTCGATGAGCGCCTGCCCGGCGCCGAGCAGGGGGAGACGGCCGGCGCGGGCCCGCGCGACGACCCGCTCGGTGAGCTGCGCGTCGCCGGGTCCCCATACGAGGTGGGGCCGCACGACGACGAGCGGCATCGCGTCCGAGTCGGCAGCGAGCGCGAGCCGCTCGCCGAGCGCCTTGGTGCGCGCGTACTCGCCGCGCGCCCGCGCGGGGTCGGCGGGCTCGGCGTCGTCCCCGACGATCGAGCTGCCCGCGTGAGCGACCGACGGGGACGAGACGTGCACGAACCGCGTCACGCCGGCGTCGCGCGCGGCGTCCAGCAGGTCGCGGGTCCCCGCGACGTTGACGCGTTCGAAGTCGGCGGGGTCGCCCGCGAGCGAGACCTTCGCGGCGAGGTGCACGACGACCTCCGTGCCGTCGAGCGCGCCCCGCACTGCCGCCGGGTCGGTGATCGAACCGAGCGCGTCCTCGGTGCCCTCCACCCCGGACGGACGACGCTGGAAGGTCCGGACCGCGTACCCGGTGTCCTGCAGGTCGCGGACGACGGCCCGTCCGAGGAACCCGGACGCGCCGGTGACGAGGGCGGTCCCGCGCCCGGTCACGGCGCCACCATCCGTCCGCCGGACAGGACCCGCTCGGCCCAGGCGGCGAGCGCGCCGCGGTCGACCTTGGAGTTGTGCCGGATGTCGGTGGGGAGCGTCGGCACCACCAGCACGGCGGCGACCGGGCTGCCGACGGCCGTGCGCACCCGTGACGCGAGGTCGGCGTCGGCGAGGCGGGCGCGCGCGAGCGGGCCGCGGCGGCGCAGGCGGGGTGCCGGGGCCTCGGGCTCGACGACGACGACGACCTGCTGGGTGCCGCGCGGACCGACGCCCACGACGCCCGAGCGCCGGACGCCGTCGAGCGCGTCGACCCGCTGCTCGGGTCCGACGGGGGTGACGACGCCGTCGGCGGTCACGACCACGTGCGACAGCCGCCCCTCGATCCAGAGGCGGCCGGTGTCGTCGAGGTGCCCGACGTCGCCCGTCCGGTGCCAGCGCTCGCCGAGCCCGCGGGCCGCGGGGGTGTCGGCGTCGGTAGCGCGGACGGCGGCCCGGTCGGTGAGCCACAGCCGGTCGTAGTGGTCCTTGAGGTGCGGCGCCGAGACGACGACCTCGCCCGTGACGCCGCGGGCGTCGGCGGGCTCGCCGGTGGCGGCGCCGACGTCGTCGAGCGCGCTGATGCGGACGGTCACGGACTCGACCGGCTCGCCCACGAGGACGCCGCCGGGGCCCGCGGCGGGCGAGCCGCCCCGCTCGCCGTCGATCTGCTCGAGGGTCACGTCCGTCATGAGCAGCCCCTCGGTCATGCCGTAGGGCGTGTGCGCGGAGGCGTGCGGCATGAGGCGCTGCGCCGCAGCGAGGAGCGACGGCGCGACGGGCGCGCCCGCCGAGAGGAACAGGCGGACCCCGTCGAGGGCTTCATGGTCGGCGGGCGTGAGCTGGTCCTGCGTCGCGACGACGTTCGCGAGCGCGGCGGGAGACAGGAAGACGACGGTCGCGTCGACCTCGGCGGCCGCCGCGGCGACGGCGCGCGCGGTGAGGGTCCGCGGCGCGGAGACGTCCATGTCGGGGGTCACGGAGCGGGAACCCAGCGCGGGCCCGAGCAGCGCGAACGGCGCGAAGCCGGCGACGAGCCCGGTCCCCGGGCCGACGTCGTACCGGCGTCCGAGGGTCCGGACGACGGCCTCGAGCTGCGCGTGCGTGTACACGACGCCCTTGGCGGGCCCGGTGGAGCCGGACGTGAAGAGGACGGCCGCCTCGTCGTCCGGGGCGGGCGCGGGCGGCAGCGCGTCGCCGTCGTCGAGCGCGCGGCGCCCGGTCGCGGCGAGGTCGGCGAGGCTCGCCTCGACGTGGAGCGCCCGCGCCACGGCGGGGGACAGGTCCGTCACGGACACGCGACGTCCGGGCCAGCCGAGCGCGCGTGCGGCGACGAGCCCGGGCACGGCCCCGACGACGACGTCCGCCTGCGCCCCGCGCACGGCCCGGGTCATCCCGGCGACTCCGAGCCCGGCGTCCGCCACGACGACGACGGCACCGATGCGCACGCACGCGTACAGCACCGCGGTCAGATCGGCGCTGGGGGGCACCAGCAGCGACACCCGGTCCCCGGCCCCCACGCCGAACTGCCCGAGCCCCGCGGCGATTTCCTCGACCCGCTTGCTCAGCAGCCGCCACGACACGGACCGGGGCCCCCCGTCAGCGCCAGCGGTCATCTCGACGAGCGCGACCTCGGGATCCTCGCGCCTCTCCTGAAGCTGCCCCCACAACGGCGAACGCTCCACAGAGCCCGCGGGTCGGTCGGAGGGTGACCCGGACGTCGGCGAGGAGACAGCAGCGGTGGCGGCTGGGGATGACGCGGCGTCATCCCCCGCCCCCACCGCCCCGGACCCCAGGACGAACAAGTCCAGCCACCCGAGGAGCGGCGTCACATAGTCCACGTCCTCCGCGACGAGATGCCCCGCTCCTTCGTAGCGGTGCACCTGCGCCCCCGGCAGCCGGCGGGCGAGGTCGTCGAGGTAGCGGTCGCGGAAGACGGGGTCGCGCGGCCCCCACTGGAGGAGCGCGGGGACGTCGCCCGCGGCGCCGAGGTCGCGGACGCCGTCGGCGATGCGTTCGAGCTCGGCGTGCGAGGGGTGCGCGGGGTCGAGGGGGATGTCGGCGACGAAGCCGCCGATGCCGCCGCGTCGCTCGGCGGTGCGGTACGGGGCGCGGTAGACGTCCTTGACGTCGCGCGGGAGGGCGGGGTGCCCGAGCGCGAGCGTGGTCTCGAGGAAGGCGGGCGTGGTGACGGTCCCGCGCCCGAGGACACCGGACGTGAGCGCGAGGCGCAGCGGCGCGGGCACGGGGGCGTCGTCGGGCTGGTGGATCGCGGTGTTGAGGAGCGTGATCCCGGCGAGCTGGTCGGGGTGGTCGACGGCCCAGCCGAGCGAGACGACGCCGCCCCAGTCGTGCCCGAGGGTGACGACGGGCCCGTCGAGGCCGAGCGCGTCGGTGAGGTTCCCGAGGTCGCGGACGCGCTGCGGGAGCGTGCGGGCGGCGCCGGTGCGCTCGGACCAGCCCATGTCGAGCTGGTCGACGGCGACGACCCGCCAGCCCGCGTCGGCGGCGGGGACGAGGAGGCGCCGCCACAGGTACGACCAGGTGGGGTTGCCGTGGACGGCGAGGACGGTCCCGCGCGGCTCGGTGCCGCGGGCGGCGAGCTCCGGGGCGTTGTCGAGCACGTGCCAGGTGCGGGTGTCGCCGCCCGAGTCGGGCGCGGTGACGAGGCGTGACCACGACGGGTCGAGGCCGGGCAGACCGGCGGGCGGGAGGCTGGCGGGCGCGGTGGACGCGGCCGCCGCGGGCAGCCGCCGGGCCGGGGCGGTCACCAGGCGAGCTCGAGCATCGCCGTGTTGATGCCCGAACCCACTCCCATGAGGAGCACCCGGTCGCCGGGGCGCAGCGTCTTCTGCTCCCGGTCGAGCGTGATGGGGATGGACGCGGGGCCGATGTTGCCGAGCGTGGGGAACGTCGCGGGGACGCGGGTCGGGTCGAGCCCGACGGACTTCACGAACGAGTCGGAGTGGACCTTGGAGACCTGGTGCGTGATGTACCGGTCCATGTCCTTCCAGCTCCAGTCGGGCAGCGCGTCGCGCCAGGCGGCCTGGACGAGCTCGAGCCCGTTCTTGAGGAGCGCCTTGGCGTCGGTGAACATGCCTTCGACGCTCCCGACGCACAGGTCGTGGAACTGGGTGGCGGCCCGCGTGATGCCGCCGACGAGCCGGTGGCCCTTGGGGTGCGCGTCCGCGGGGCCGAGGACGGCCGCGGCGGCGCCGGAGCCGAGCGTGAGGCTCGCGAACTCCGCCATGAAGTCCTTGCGCTTGACGCCCTCGCCGAGGAGTCGGTTGATCGTCGTGACCTGGACGTCGTCCGCGTCCTCGCCGTCGATGATGAGCGCGTACTTGATCTGGCCGGAGTCGATCATCGTGCCCGCGAGGCTCATGGCGTTGACGAACCCGAGGCAGGCGTTCGCGATGTCGAAGTTGATCGCCGACGACGGCAGCCCGAGCCCGTGGTGCAGGCGCACCGCGACGGACGGCTCGAGGTGCGGGCGCGTGACGGACGTGTTGATGAGGAGCCCGATCTCGCTGGGGTCGACGCCGGCCTCGGCGAGCGCGCGGCGCCCGGCGTCGATGGCCGCGGTGTCGAAGGCCTCACCGGGGCCCCAGTTGCGACGTTCGAACACGCCGGCGACGCGCTGCAGGAGGCCTCGCGGGAGCCGCAGGCGCTTGAGCGCGGGGGCGAGGCGGTCGTCGAGCTCCTCCGAGGTGGTGACTCGCGACGCCATGGTGCTGGCGACCGAGAGGAGGGCGACGTTGCGGTGCGTGGTCGTGGCGTTGCCGTCCAACGAGTCTCCCTGAAAGACGTGGGGGTGGGGCCGTGGGGGGTCACGTGCGCGATCGACCGGCCGGCGATGGTTCACGACCGGGTAACCGGTCAAGACTACGCCCGCGTAGGTTCGCGAGCCGTGCAGGATCCAGCGGGGCGGGGTGGAGATCGGGCGTCGCCGACATTTCACCCCGCGCCATGGCACCGGGGGCCGTCAGGGCGTGGTGGTTGGATGGTCCGGTGTTCAGCTCCGCAGACGTCGCCGCGCTCGTCGGCGCGCCCGCGATGGGCCGCGCGGAGGACTACGTGGAGCGCGGCCGGGTCGTGAGCGTGGCCCGCAACGCGGACGGCTCGCGGATCGTCGGGCACGTCCAGGGCACGGCCGGCACCCCGTACGTCGCGGTCGTCGAGATGTCGCCGTCGGGCAAGGTGCCCCGCGAAGGTCGCTGCTCGTGCCCGGTCGGGCTGAACTGCAAGCACGTCGCCGCGACGCTTCTCGCGTACCGGGCGCAGCACGTCGGCGGGGTCCCGGCCCCCGCGCCGCGTCCGGAGGGCCCGGAGCTGCCCGAGTGGGAGCGTGCGCTCGCGCCGCTCCTGGGAGGGGACGACGACGCCGTCCCGCCCCGGGACGGTGGCGGCGCGCGCGGCTTCGACACGTGGGGCAGGCCCGCTCAGCCGGTCGCGCTCCAGGCCGACCTCGTGGACGGCGGCACGTCCCGCGACGGACGGGTGCGCTTCGGTGCGCCACGCCTCGGGCTGCGGCCCGTCGTCCTCGGCACCCGGGACCGCTGGGTCCGCACGGGCGTGTCGTGGCGTGAGCTGCGGTACGTCCGCGAACCGTCCGACGAGCGCCACCTGCCCGTGCTGCGCGCGCTGTCGGGCCTGGCATCGGCCGCGCGGACCACGGGCTTCGCGTTCGACGACCCCACCTGGATCCACCCCGACGAGCTGCCCGCGTCGGCGTTCTGGGCGCTGTGGGCGGACGCGCGGCGGGTCGGCCTGCCGATCGTCGCGGCGGACCGCGCGCAGACGCCGGTGCGCGACGGCCGGGCGCGGTCGGTGCTCCACGTCGAGCGGGTCGGCGAAGGGCTCGCGGTCGACGGCCGGCTCGAGGTCGAGTTCCCCGACGACGTGCCGACCCTGCTCGACCCCGGGGCGCGTGAGGTGCTGCCGCTCGGGTCGCCCGCGGGCGGCGTCGTCGTCGTGCCGACGGAGGGGCCGCCCTCGAGCGGCTCCGCGCAGGGCAACGGGGTCGCGCCGCTCGTGCTCGCGCGCCTCGCGAAGCCGCTCGACGAGACGGGGCTCGACCTCGTCGCGCGCCGCGACCCGCTCGTCGTCCCCGCCGCCGACGAGCCGCGGTTCCTGCGGCGCGCGCTCCCGGCGCTCGCGGCCCTGTTCGACGACGTCGAGCTGGGCGAGGACGTCCACCTGCCCGACCCGCCGCGCCCCGTCCTCGCGCTCCACGTGACCCGGCTCGCCGACCACGGCGCGCGCGTGACGTGGCAGTGGCGGTACGTCGGCCCCGACGCCTCGGACGTCGAGGCCACGTTCCCGGTGGGCCGGACGGCGCCGCGCGGGCTGTCGTCGTCGACCCGCGACGCCGACGAGGAGGAGGCGGTCCTCGCGCGCCTCGAACCCGCGCTCGGCGTCCCCGTGCACGACGACGAGCTGTCCGGCTGGGCGACCGCCGCCTTCTTCACGGACGACCTGCCGCGGCTCGAGGAGCTGGCTGCCGAGGACGACGGGTTCGTCGTCGAGGTCACCGTCCACCCCGACGCGCCCGCGGACCTCGACTACCGGGTCGGCGTCGTGGTCGACGTGAGCGTCGAGGTCACGCCCACCGGCGGCCACGACTGGTTCGACCTCGGCGTCGTCGTCCACGTCGACGGCAGGACGATCCCGTTCCAGACCGTGTTCACCGCGCTCGCCCAGGGTCGCGACAAGGTGCTCCTGCCCGACGGGCTGCGGTTCACCCTCGACCGCCGGTTCGACCGGCTCCGCGACGTCCTCGACGAGGCCGGCGCCCTCGGCGACACCCTCAAGCCGTCGGTCCCCGTCAGCCGGTACCAGGTCGACCTGTTCGACGAGCTCGACCGGATGGGCCTCGTCGACGCCCAGTCCGCCGCGTGGCGCAGTGCGCTCGGGGCGCTCGCGGCTGGGGCGAAGCCCGCACCGGTCGACGTGCCCGCCGGGGTGGACGCGGAGCTGCGGCCGTACCAGCACGAGGGGTTCGCGTGGCTCGCGTTCCTCGCCGAGCACGGCCTCGGCGGGGTGCTCGCCGACGACATGGGGCTCGGCAAGACGCTCCAGACCCTCGCGGCCGTCCAGCGGATGCGGGACCGCGCCGCGGGGCCCCCGGTGCTCGTCGTGGCGCCGACGAGCGTCGTCGGGAACTGGGTCGCGGAGGCGCGGCGGTTCACGCCCGGCCTCACCGTGGCGACCGTCGAGGAGACGACGAAGAAGCGCCGCACCAAGCTCGCCGAGGTGACGGCCGGCGCGGACGTCGTCGTGACGTCGTACGCCTTGTTCCGCCTCGACGCGGACGAGTACCAGTCGCTCGACTGGGCGATGCTCGTGCTCGACGAGGCCCAGTTCGTGAAGAACCGGCAGTCCGTGGCGTACCGGTGCGCGCGCACGCTGCGGGCGCCCGTGAAGCTCGCGCTCACCGGGACGCCGCTCGAGAACAACCTCATGGAGCTGTGGTCGATCCTGTCGATCACGAGCCCTGGCCTCTTCCCCGACCCGCGGCGGTTCGCCGACTACTACGCGGGGCCGATCGAGCGCGAGGGCCACCAGTCCCGGCTGGACCTGCTGCGGCGACGCGTCGCGCCGTTCCTGCTGCGCCGCACCAAGGAGGAGGTCGCCAAGGAGCTGCCGGCCCGCCAGGAGCTCGTCACGGAGGTGACCCTCAACCCGCGGCACCGCCGCGTCTACGACCAGTACCTCCAGCGCGAGCGCAAGAACGTGCTCGGGCTCGTCGACGAGCTCGACTCCAACCGGTTCAAGGTCTTCCGGTCGCTCAGCGTGCTGCGCCAGGCCAGCCTCGACGTGTCGCTCGTCGACGAGAAGCAGGCGGACGTGCCGTCGTCGAAGCTCGACGTGCTGTTCGAGATGCTCGAGGACGTGCTCGCCGAGGGGCACAACGTGCTCATCTTCAGCCAGTTCACCCGGTTCCTGCGGCGCGTGCGCGACTGGCTCGACGACGCCGGCACCGGCTACGCGTACCTCGACGGGCGCACGCGGAAGCGCTCCGAGCAGATCGAGAGGTTCACGTCGGGCCAGGTGCCGCTGTTCCTCGTGAGCCTCAAGGCCGGCGGGTTCGGCCTCAACCTCACCGCCGCCGACTACTGCATCCTGCTCGACCCCTGGTGGAACCCCGCCGCCGAGGCCCAGGCCGTCGACCGCGCCCACCGCATCGGCCAGACCAAGCAGGTCATGGTCTACCGGCTCGTCGCCACCGACACCATCGAGGACAAGGTCATGGCCCTCAAGGCCGCGAAGTCGCAGCTCTTCGCGAGCGTCCTCGACGGCGGCACGTCCGCTGCGTCCGGTATCACCGCCGACGACGTCCGCGCGCTCCTGTCGTGACGAGGCGCGCCGGGGGCTAGGTGTCGCACCGTACGTCGCGGTGTTACACTTTGGCCATGCCCACCACGCGTCCTCGCCACGCGATCACCGAGACCGAGGCCGTCTCTCACGCGCTCGACGTCGCCCGCCGCCGCTGGCCCGGTGAACGGCCGTCGAGCCTTCTGACGCATCTGATCCTGGCGGGTGCCGACGCCGTGCAGGAGGGCCAGGACGACACGGCGGCGGAGCGAGGCGAGGCCGTCAAGAGGCTGACTAGCCTGGCGGCGTACTACCCGGACGGTTACCTCGACGACGTCCGTGAAGGCTGGTCGGAGTGATCGTCGTCGATGCCAACGTGGTCATCGCCGCGAGCGCGCCAACCCATCCGCACCATGCGGCGGCGCAGCGCATCGTCGCCGAGCACGGTGGCGACGGGATGGTCCTGCATCCGCTGACGATGGCTGAGGTCCTCGTCGGTCCGGCTCGTGCGGGGGTCGAGGTCCGAGCCCGGCGCCTGCTCGAGGAAGCGGGCTTCTCCGTCGCAGCCGGTGGAGGTCCGGAACCCGAGGTGCTCGCACGTGTCCGAGCGGCCGCGTCGCTCAAGATGCCGGACGCGTGCGTCCTTGCCACCGCCGAGCAGCTGGCCGCGCCGCTCGCCACCTTCGACCAACGGTTGGCCCGGGAAGCTCGAGTGCGACAGGTCGCCGTCCTCGGGCTCGCCACACCGTCGGCGTCGGAGGGCTCATGACCGCACGCGCGTAGTCACACGGCGAACTGACGCAGATCGTCGTGCAGGGCCCGCCGAAGCGACAATCTGCGTCAGGTCGGTGCGGTACGCCGGCGTCGCGGCGCTCAGCGCAGGAGCGCCGCCACGAGGTCCTGGCCGACACGGGCGGTCGCGGCGAGGTCGAGCTCGTGGAGGACCTGTCGCCCGCGCCGCACGCTGGTGACGAGACCGGCGTCGCGGAGGACGCCGACGTGCCGCGACACCTCGGACGCGCTGACGCCCCAGGCCGCCGCGAGGTCGGCGGTGGTGCGCGGTGCACGGACCAGGCTGCGGGCGAGGCGCAGCCGCAGCGGGTTGTCGAGCGCGTGGAACCGCTGCTGGACGGTCTCGACGGAGACGGTCGCGGCCGGGGCACCGTCGCCCCCGATCGGGTACTGGACGACGGGCCGCCACCCCGGGCGCGTGCACGACCAGGAGGTGCGGGTGCCCGAAGACGGTCGGCAGGAAGGTCATGCCGCGCTCGTCGGCCGTGGTCAGCTCGTCCCGCAGCTTGTCGACGCGCAGGCGTGACGCGTCGTCGTCGACCGTGATCGCCGCCGACGTCGTGGCCACGGCCGCGCCCGGGCCCGAGACGGTGAGCACGTCCCGCTTGCGCCGGGCGTCCGCGACGAGCGCGGGCCGGACCTGCGCCCACGCGTCCGCGAAGAAGGCGGCGTCGCAGTCCTCCAGCAGACGGCGGACCGACGACCGGACGGCCGCGGGGTCCTGGAGCACGAGGTCGACGAACGCCGCCTGCCGTTCGCCACGCGTCGCCGCACGGGTGCGCGCGAGCGCCCGTGACTCGGGGTCGACGAGCGGCGACCCCAGGCCCCGGTGGACCGGGACGACGCCGCAGCTGGTCGTGAGGAGCGCGGCCGAGACCCAGGTCTCGTCGTCCAGCGCGTCCACGGCGTCGAGCTCGGCGGCCAGCGTGTCCTGGGGCTCGGAGGGCAGCAGGCTGTCGGCACGGGAGGTCCGCCACAGGTAGTCGGCGTCGATCAGCCGGTCGAGCAGCTCCGGGTCGACGCGCGCCGAGACCCCGGTCACCCAGCCGTTCTGGGCCGGGTGGTGCGCCGGCTCTACGAGCAGGTGCACGGCGGAGGCCAGCTCGGCGAGCGGCGAGGGCGCGAACACATAGCCCGACGACGGCACACGGCTCACGTCGATCGTCACGGTCATGTCGCTCATCATGCACGCCGCGGGAGCGCATACACGCGACCATTGACGAGAATTGTCCATCGTGCGCCCGCGCGGTCAGCGCGCGTTCGATCCGGCGGTCTCATCTCGCGGATTTCACGTCGTATTGTTTCTCGCTGGACGGGCCTTGACCGGCCCGCGAGACTTGACCCGTGCTGTCCGACTCTCTCTCGGTGGTCCGCTGGCAGTTCTCGATGACGTGGGCGCTGGCCGACTTCCACCTCTCTCGACTTACTGATGCGGTATGCCTCTGGCTCCCGGCCGAATCGAGCTGGACGGTTCACCTGAAAGACGACGGTCGTTGGTTGGCCGATTGGGCCGAGCCCGAACCCGAGAGCCCGGCAGCACCATCCATCGCTTGGCTCACGTGGCATGTGATGTGGTGGTGGTCCGGCGCTTTGCAGGCGGCGAAGGGGCAGCCGAGATTGGCCCCGACGGACGTGACATGGGCGGGTTCAGCCGACGCAGCCGTGAGAAACCTCCGAAACTTGGCTGCACAATGGGACGAGCTTCTCGATCGGCTTAGCACCGCTGAGCTCGAACAACCGGTCGCGTTCCCTTGGCCCGAGCCCCGTCCGTTGATCTACACGATGGCTTGGGTCAACTCGGAACTCATGAAGAACGTCGCCGAAATCGGTGAGCTGGTCAACGTGTATGGGACCTTGGTTTCGCCGTCACCGGGCCGGGGCTGAGCCGACCGCGCTCCTCTCCGCAGAAGAGGACTACCGCCGCGACAGCATCGAACTGGCGGGAACGGTGGCCTCGCGGCGCGATGCGCAACCGATTCCCGCAGGTCGGCGCGACCGACACCTCGGCCGAGATGATGGCGGTTAGGAGGTCTTGCGCTTGCGGGCCGGTTTCTCCGCCGACGACGCGGACGCCTTCTTGCGCCCGCCCGCGGACTTCTTCTCGCCGTCGTCGCCGGAACCGCGCTTCTTCGCGACGGAGCGCCGCAACGCCTCCATGAGGTCGAGGACCTCGCCGCCGCCCTCCTCGCCCTCGGCCTCCGGGCGCTCTGACGCGACGGCGTCCCCGCGCTCGAGCTTGGCCTCGATCAGCTCGCGGAGCTGCACCTGGTACTCGTCGACGTACTCGCTCGGGTCGAAGTCGCCCTCGAGGCTCGCGACCACGACCTTCGCCAGGTCGAGCTCCTTCTTCGTCACGCTGCCGGGGCTCTCCAGGGCGGGGAAGCTCGCCTCGCGGACCTCGTCGTCCCACAGCAGCCCCTGCAGGACGAGCGTGTCCCCGTGCACGCGCAGCGCGCCGAGCCGGGTCCGCTGCCGCAGCGCGAACTTCACGATCGCGGTCCGGTCCGTCGACTCGAGCGCCTCGCGCAGCAGCACGTACGCCTTCGCGGACTTGTCGCTCGGCTCCAGGAAGTACGGCGACCCGAACCGGATCGGGTCCACCTGGTCGGCCGGCACGAACTCGACGACCTCGATCTCGCGGCTCCGTTCCGCCGGGAGGGTCTTGAGGTCCTCGTCCGTCAGCACGACCGTGTGCACGCCGTCGTCGTAGGCACGCGCGATGTGCTCGTACGGGATCTTCTTGCCGTCCTTCTCGCAGTGCCGCTCGTACCGGATCCGGCCGCCGTCCTCGTCGTGCACCTGGTGCATGGGCACGTCATGGGACTCGGTCGCGCTGTACAGCTTGACCGGCACGTTCACGAGGCCGAACGTCACCGCGCCCGACCAGATCGCCCGCATGCGCCCAGTCTCGCCCGACCTGCGACGTCGCGCACCCGGGCGGGCGAGCGACGTCGTCCTGCCGGACGATGGCAGCGAGGGACGAGACCCCCGGCAGAGCGGAGGATGCATGCTGACCACGCCCGGCGAGCAGACCGAGGTCGTGACCGTCGACGGTCACGACATCCGGCTGTCCAACCTCGACAAGGTGCTCTACCCGGCGACCGGAACCACCAAGCGCGACGTCATCGAGTACTACGCGGCCGTGGCCGCGACGATGCTGCCGCACGTCCGGGACCGTCCCGTCACCCGCAAACGCTGGCCCAACGGCGTCGAGGAGCAGCCGTTCTTCCAGAAGGACCTCGGCGCCGGCACCCCCGACTGGGTCCAGCGCCGGACCATCGAGCACAAGCACTCGACCAACACGTACCCGCTCGCGAACGACGCGGCGACGCTCGTCTGGCTCGCGCAGATCGCGTCGCTCGAGGTGCACGTCCCCCAGTGGGCCTTCGGGCCGCGCGGAGCCGTGCACGACCCCGACCGGCTCGTCCTCGACCTCGACCCCGGCGAAGGCGCCGGGCTGCCCGAGTGCGTGGAGGTGGCCCACCTCGCCAAGGAGATCCTCGACGAGATGGGCCTCGACACCGTGCCCGTCACGTCCGGGTCCAAGGGCATCCACCTGTACGCGGCGCTCGACGGCCGCCAGACCAGCGCCCAGGTCACCGACGTCGCCCACGAGCTCGCCCGGGCGCTCGAGGCCGACCACCCCGACCTCGTCGTCTCCGACATGAAGAAGGCGCTGCGCGGCGGGAAGGTCCTCGTCGACTGGTCGCAGAACAACGGCAACAAGACCACCGTCGCGCCCTACTCGCTGCGCGGCCGCAGCCACCCCTGGGTCGCCGCGCCCCGCACCTGGCGCGAGCTCGCCCGGTCGTCCGCCGCAGACCTCCGCCAGCTCGACCACACCGAGGTCCTCGCGCGGATCAAGCGCCGCCGCGACCCCATGACCACGCTCACACCCGGGCGCGTCGACGCCGCCGCGCTGCCCGAGGTGAGCGACGGCGACGACGACCACGACACGGCCCCCGCCCGTGACAGCCTCACCGCCTACCGGTCCAAGCGCGACGCGTCCCGCACCCCCGAACCCGTCCCCGCCGACGCCCCGCGCCCCGGCGACGAAGGCCGCAGCTTCGTCATCCAGGAGCACCACGCCAGCCGCCTCCACTGGGACTTCCGGCTCGAACGCGACGGCGTCCTCGTCTCCTGGGCCCTGCCCAAGGGCGAACCCACCGACCCCGGTACCAACCACCTCGCCGTCCAGACCGAGGACCACCCCCTCGAGTACGGGACCTTCGCCGGCACCATCGCCAAGGGCGAGTACGGCGGCGGCACCGTCACCATCTGGGACTCCGGCACCTACGGGCTCGAGAAGTGGCGGGACGACGAAGTCATCGTCGTGCTCCACGGCGAGCAGCACGGGGACCGGCGGCTCGCGCTCATCAGGACGCGCGAGGCCGAAGGCGAGGGCGCGCACGGTGCGCCGAAGTCCCAGTGGTTGATCCACCGGACGAAGTCGCAGGACGGTGTCGGGTCGGGCGCGGAGGGTAGTCCTGGGTCGGGTTCGGCGACCGAGGGGGATGGTGCGCGGCGTCTACCATCCGGCCGCTCGTCCCTCGCGGCCTCCCGCCAGACCCAGCCACGACGCCGCGCACCATCCCCCTCGGACGCCTCTGCGGACCGGTCGCCTTCTGCGCGCGACGACGGCGCTTCCGCTGCTTCGTCCGGTTCCGGGGCGCAGGGGCCGACCTACACCGCGATGCTGGCCGCGCTCGGGACGCGCGGGGACGTCGTCGGGAGTGGGGACGACGAGGGGGAGTGGGCCTACGAGATGAAGTGGGACGGCATCCGGACCATCGCTCGGGTCGAGCAGGAGGACGGGCTCGGGCGCGCGCGGGTGTCGATGACCAGCCGGAACGGGAAGGACCAGGGGCCCGGGTACCCCGACGTCGTCGAGGGGCTCGGGCGAGCCGTGGCCGGGGAGGCCGTCGTCGACGGCGAGATCGTCGCGCTGGACGGGCGAGGGCGGCCCAGCTTCGGGCTGCTGCAGCGGCGCATGAACCTCGCCGACCCCCGCGAGATCGAGGCCGCCGCCAAGGAGGTCCCCGCGCAGCTCTTCCTCTTCGACGTCCTGGAACAGGACGGCGAGCCGCTCGTCGACCTGCCGTACAGCGAACGGCGGGAACGGCTCGAGGCGCTCGTCACCGAGAACGACGTCGTCAAGGTGCCGCCCGCGTTCGAGGGCGACTTCGACGGCGCGTGGCAGACGAGCGCCGAGCTCGGGCTCGAGGGCGTCGTCGCCAAACGCGTCGGCTCGACGTACGCCCTCGGACGCCGGGGCCGGGCCTGGATCAAGGTCAAGCACGCCCGCACCCAGGAGGTCGTCGTCGGCGGGTGGCGGCCCGGGAACGGCAACCGCGCCGGGCTGGTCGGCTCGCTCCTCGTCGGCGTGCCCGACGGCGAAGGCTCGCTCCGCTACGTCGGGCGCGTCGGCACCGGGTTCAGCGACAAGGCGCTCCGCGACGCCACCGAACGCCTGGCGAAGCTCGCCCGGAAGACGACGTCCCTCACCGACGTCCCCCGAGCCGACGCGAGCGACGCGCACTGGGTGAGCCCCCGACTCGTCGGCGAGGTCGAGTTCGCCGAGTGGACCGGGGACCAGCGGCTCCGGCAGCCGAGGTGGCGGGGCTGGCGCCCCGACAAGGACCCCACCGACGTCCGGAAGGAGTGAGCGTGCGGCTGCGACGCGCCAACCTCTCCGGGCCCGGGTACCACCGTGTGCGCGCCGGGTCCGGCTTCAGCTACCGGGACCCCGGCGGAGACCTCGTCGACGCCGACGAGCGCCGCGCCCTGGAGGCGCTCGCTATCCCGCCCGCCTGGACGGACGTGTGGATCGCTCCGCACCCGAACGCCCACGTGCTCGCGACGGGCATCGACGCCGCCGGGCGACGCCAGTACCTCTACCACCCGCAGTGGCGCGCCCGGCAGGACCGCACCAAGTTCGACCGCATGCTCGCGCTCGCCGAAGCGCTGCCCGGCGCCCGCGGCTGGGTCACGCGCGACCTCGAGGGCGACGCGCCCACGCGCCGTCGGGCGCTCGCGGCGGCGTTCCGGCTGCTCGACGTCGCCCACCTCCGCGTGGGCAACGAGCGGTACGCGTCGCGCCACGGGAGCCGGGGGATCGCGACGCTGCGGGTCCGCGACGCGACGGTCGAGGACGACCACGTGCTGCTGCGCTTCCCCGGCAAGTCCGGCCAGCTGTGGGAGTCCGAGCTGGTCGACCTGCGCCTTGCCCGTGTCCTCGGCGAGCGCGCCGGCGACGACCCGGACGCGCGCCTCCTCGGCTTCTCCCGCGACGACGACGAGGACGCGGAGCCCGGCCGCATCCTGGTGCCGGTCGACGTCGGAGGGACCGAGGTCTGGGTGCCGCTCGACCCGACGGCCATCAACGAGGACGTCAGGGCCCGGACCGGCGGCGAGTTCTCCTCGAAGGACTTCCGGACCCTCCACGGGACCGTCGCGGCCGCCGTGTCCCTCGCGGAGCACGGACCGGAGCGGACGGCGACCGCCCGCAAGCGCGCCGTCGCGCAGGCAATGCGTGATGCGGCCGCCGCGCTCGGCAACACGCCGGCGATCGCGCGGGCGAGCTACGTCGACCCGCGCGTCGTCGACCTGTACGACCAGGGCACGACGATCGACCCGGACCGGATCGCCTCGGCCGAGGGGGAGCTGCGCCGCCTGCTGGGGTGAGGCGGCTACGCCCGCCCGACGACGCGCGGACGCCACCGCGCGAGATCGCTCTCGAGCCCGCGCGCGCGGTCCGCGGACAGGACCTCGTCGGTGCGCTCGACCCGGACGACCCGGTCGGTGCGGAAGCCCCGGACGGCGTCCCGTGTGCGGCACCAGCCCACCAGGTACCACGCGCCGTCGGCCTCGAGGAGGGCCAGCGGCTCGACGGTGCGCTGCGTCGTCGTACCGGCGCCGTCGCGGTACTCGAGGCGGAGCACGCGTCGTTCCGCGACGGCGCGCGCGACCCCGTCGACGCCGCTCGCTCGGTCGGTGGGCGCGCGCCCGACCGACCGGACGTCCGGGGCGAGGCGTCGCAGGGTCTCACGGGTCGAGGCGGGCAACCCCGCACCGACCTTGTCGCGTGCCCGCCGCGCCGCGGCGGCGAACGGCGACCCGTCGAGGAGGTCGAGCGCGACCGCGCACGCGAACGCCTCCTCGGGCGTCAGGTGCAGCGGCGGGAGCGAGTACTCGGGGACGACGGCGTACCCACCCGCGCGGCCCGGGACGGCGTAGAGCGGGACGTCGGCCGCCTGGAGCGCCGCGACGTCCCGCTCGACCGTGCGGGTCGAGACCTCGAGCTCACGCGCCAGGCGCGAGACGGAGATCGGCTTCGGTGCCCGCGCGCGCAGGTGGTCGACGAGCGCGTGGTGGCGTTCGGACCGTCTCACGCGCCGATGCTCGCACGGGGCCACCCACGCTCTCCCGTGACGGAGCGTACGGAGCGGATGCGGCCGTCGCCGTCGAAGCTGAACGTGTCGATGCCGCCGCGGTGGAGGTCGGGGGAGCCGGCGTTCCACACGACGACGGCGAAGCCCGCGCCCGCGCGCACCTCGACCTCGCTGTAGACGAGGCCCGGACGGGTCGAACGGAAGTCACGGATGAGGGCGGCGATCTCCGTGGGACCCCGCAGGGCGTCCGCGCGCGCCCCCACGGTCAGGCCCCCGAAGGTCACGCGGGCGTCGGGCGAGAGGATCGTGTCGGCGATCTCGTAGGCGCCGTTCCACAGGCGGGTCCAGCCGTGGATCGACGCGGGAACGTCGGCGGTGGTGTCGACGGGGACGGGGTACTCGGTGGTGAGGTCCATACCGGCGACCCTGCCCGCGCCGGGCGACAGCAGTGTGTCGGTGTTTCCGGGACTGCTCAGTCGCCGTTGCCCAGAGGGACGGTGGTGAACGCGTCGTAGACGGCCGCCACGTCCTCCTTGCCGTGCCCGTCGAGCGACGTGACGCCCAGGACCCGGTCGAGCGCGTCGAGCAGCGTGACCGTGGTCCCCGTCGCGCGAGCGGTGTGGATCATGAGCCCGACGTCCTTGCGCAGGGCGTCGACCGTGAAGGTCGGGGCGAGGTCCTCGGCGAGCATGTGGTCGGCCTTGAGGTGCGCGTACTGGCAGTCGGTCGCGGTCCCGCTGATCGCGTCGAGGAACAGCTGCGGGTCGAGGCCCTGCGCGGCCGCGAGCGCGAGCGACTGCGCTGCGCCCGCCGTGATGGTCGCGAGCCAGGCGTTGCACGCGAGCTTGAGCGCGCTCGCGCAGCCGACCGTGTCGCCCGCGTGGAGCGTCTTCGCGGACATCGCCTCGAGCACGGGCCTGGCGCGGTCGACGAGCGCCGGGTCGCCTGCGGTGAGGATCGTGAGCTCGCCGCGCGCCGCGGGGCCGCGGGTCCCGAGCATCTGCGCCTCGACCAGGGGGACGCCCAGCTCGGCAGCGCGGGACGCGACCTCCTGGGTGCCGTCGACGCCGATCGTGGTGGCCTGCGCCCAGACCGTGCCGTCGGTGAGTGCGGGGCCCGCGTCGTCGAGCACGTCGAGGACGGCGTCCGCGTCGAACACGATCGACAGGACGACGTCCGCGCCGGCCACCGCGTCGGCGGCGGTGGCGGCGACCCGGACGCCGTCGTCGGCGAGCGGCGCGGCCTTGGCGGGGGTGCGGTTCCAGGCCGTGACCTGGTGCCCCGCTCGGACGAGGGTCCCCGCGACGGCGGAGCCCATGATCCCGGTACCGAGGATGGTGACGTTCATGCCTCTTGCCTACCACGCAGGCGCCCGCGCGGCCGGGCGAGGTGCGTCGTCACGGGCCGGTTCGCCCGGACGGCGGCACCCCGCCCGACGGGGGCCGTCAGGCCCGAGGGAGGTAGCCGCCCGCGGCGATGTCCTCGAGGAGCGTCGGGCCGGTCGGCGTCCAGCCGTAGCGCGCGCGGGTCAGAGCGCTCGACGCGGGCGCGTCGAGGGCGACGAAGCGGCTGATCCAGCCGAAGTGCTCGGCCGCCTCCTCGGGCGCGACCGACCGGGCCGGGACGTCGAGGCTCCGGCCGATGGCCTCCGCGATGTCGAGCATGGCCACGCCCTCCTCCGCGACCGCGTGCACGACGCCGCCCGCCGGCGCCTGCTCGAGCGCGAGCGCGACGAGGCGTGCGGCGTCCGACCGGTGGACGGCGGGCCAGCGGTTCGCGCCGTCGCCCACGTACGCGGCCGCTCCGCGCTCGCGGGCGACCCGGGTCAGCTCGGCGACGAAGCCGTGGTCGCCGATGCCGTGGACGCTGGCCGCGAAGCGCAGCGAGACGGTCCGCACGCCCTGCTCGGCGTACTCGAGCCCGAGAGCCTCGCTGCCGCCGCGGGGCGCGTCCGGGCCGACGTGCTGCGACGCGTCGTCCTCCGTCGCGAGGCGGCCCGGCGCGAGGCCCGCGACGCCGGCCGCGAAGAGGAAGGGGCGGTCCGAGCCGGCGAGGGTGTCGCCGATCGTCCCGACGACGGAACGCTCGACGCGGCCCGACTCCGCGAACCGGTCGAAGTCGTGGACGAAGCCGAGGTGGACGACGCCGTCGGAGTCGGCGGCGGCGTCCTTGATGATCCCGAGGTCGTCGAGCGTGCCACGCAGGGGGGTGGCGCCGCGCGCGGCGAGCGCCTCGGCGGAGGCGTCGGACCGGGCGAGCCCGACGACGTCGTGGCCGGCGGCCAGGAGCTCTCCGGTGACGGCGGAGCCGATCCAGCCGGTCGCTCCGGTGACGAAGATGCGCATGGGTGGTCCTTCCGAGTGATGTCAGGATGTGACATCACTCAACGTAGCACTGATGACAGGCTCTGACATCACCTAGGATGGCGTCATGGCCCGATGGCAGCCCGACGCCCGCGAACGACTCCGTGCCGCCGCGCTCGACCTCTTCGACGAGCGCGGCTTCGACCAGACGTCCGTCGCGCAGATCGCGCAGCGTGCCGAGCTCACCGAGCGCACCTTCTACCGTCACTACGCCGACAAGCGCGAGGTGCTGTTCCAGGGCCAGGAGCAGCTCAACGACACGCTCGCCGCCGGCGTCGCAGCGGCCACCGAGCTCGGACCGCTCGCGGTGGCCGACGAGGTCCTCGCGCGCGCCGCGACCTTCTTCGACGACGAGCGCCGACCGTTCTCGCGACGCCGGCAGCGCGTCATCGACGCGAACCCGGAGCTCGTCGAGCGCGAACGCGCCAAGATGGCCCATCTCACCGACGCCCTCGCCGCCGGCCTCCGAGCGCGCGGGGTCCCGGACGTGCGCGCCGCGGTGGCCGCCGGGACGATCGTCTCCGCCTTCCAGGTCACGTTCGAGCTCTGGGTCGCGCCGGGGGAGACGCGAGGCTTCACCGAGCTCGGCCGCGCCGTCGTCGGCGAGCTCCGGGCGGCGCTCGCTGCCGACGCCGCCCTCTAGGGTGGGGCCGTGCCCGAAGAGACCGTCCTCGTCACCCCGCCCGACCCGTCCGCCGTCCCGCCCACGGAGCGCGGCGAGCTGACCGTCGTCGAGATGTGGACCGACGGCGCGTGCAAGGGCAACCCCGGCCCCGGTGGCTGGGGCGTGCTCATGCGGTCGAAGGGGCGCGAGAAGGAGCTCTTCGGCGGCGACCCGACGACGACGAACAACCGCATGGAGCTCACCGCCGTGATCGAGGGCCTGCGCACGCTGACGCGGCCGTGCGACGTCACGCTCCACGTCGACTCGTCGTACGTCATGAACGGCATGAAGTCGTGGATCGTCGGCTGGAAGCGCAACGGCTGGCGTACCAAGGACAAGAAGCCCGTCAAGAACGTCGAGCTGTGGCAGGCGCTCGACGCCGAGGTCGCACGGCACCAGGTGACGTGGGTCTGGGTCAAGGGGCACGCGGGCGACCCCGGAAACGAGCGCGCCGACCAGCTCGCCAACAAGGGCGTCGACCTCGTCCGGGACGGCGCGAAGCGCGCCTGACCCGAGGCCCGCGCGGCCGGAGCGACCGGTGTCCGCGAGATCACGTCCGGGCAGTTGGAGACCACGCCCTCGCGTGGCCTAGGCTCGGACCCGTGGCTGAACACTTCGACGTCGTCGTTCTCGGTGCTGGACCTGGTGGGTACGTCGCGGCTGTCCGCGCGGCGCAGCTCGGCCTGCGCACCGCCGTGGTGGAGGAGAAGTACTGGGGAGGTGTGTGCCTCAACGTGGGCTGCATCCCGTCCAAGGCGCTCCTGCGCAACGCCGAGATCGCGCACATGCTGAACCACGAGAAGGCCCTCTTCGGCATCTCGGGCGAGACCACCATCGACTTCGGTGCGGCGTTCGACCGCAGCCGCGAGGTCGCCGAGGGTCGCGTCAAGGGCGTCCACTTCCTCATGCGGAAGAACAAGATCACCGAGTACGACGGCCGCGGCTCCTTCGTCGACGCGAACACGCTCGACGTGACCAAGTCCGACGGCTCGTCCGAGCGGATCACGTTCGCCAACGCGATCATCGCGACCGGCTCGACCGTGCGCCTCCTCCCGGGCGTCGAGCTGTCCGAGAACGTCGTCACGTACGAGAAGCAGATCCTCACGCGCGAGCTGCCCAAGTCCATCGTCATCGTCGGCGCGGGCGCCATCGGCATGGAGTTCGGCTACGTGCTCCGCAACTACGGCGTCGAGGTCACGATCGTCGAGTTCCTCGACCGTGCGCTGCCGAACGAGGACGAAGAGGTCTCCAAGGAGATCACCAAGCAGTACAAGAAGCTCGGCATCGACATCCTGGCGTCGACCAAGGTCGAGACCGTCGTCGACGGCGGCTCCCAGGTCACCGTCACGTACACGGGCAAGGACGGCAAGCCCGGCCAGCTCGTCGCCGACAAGGTCCTCATGTCGGTCGGCTTCGCGCCGAACGTCACCGGCTACGGGCTCGAGAACACGGGCGTCGAGCTCACAGAGCGCGGCGCCATCGCGATCGACGACTCGATGCGCACCAACGTCCCCAGCATCTACGCGATCGGCGACGTCACCGCGAAGCTCCAGCTCGCGCACGTGGCCGAGGCCCAGGGCGTCGTCGCGGCCGAGACCATCGGCGGCGCCGAGACCCTCCCGCTCGGCGACTACCGCATGATGCCGCGCGCGACGTTCTGCCAGCCGCAGGTCGCGAGCTTCGGCCTCACCGAGGCGCAGGCCCGCGCCGAGGCCGAGGCGAACGGCCGCGAGATCACCGTCGCCAAGTTCCCCTTCATGGCGAACGGCAAGGCCCACGGCCTCGGCGACCCGGTCGGGTTCGTCAAGCTCATCGCCGACTCCGAGTACGGCGAGCTGCTCGGCGGCCACCTCATCGGCCCCGACGTGTCCGAGCTGCTCCCCGAGCTCACGCTCGCGCAGAAGTGGGACCTCACCGCCAACGAGCTCGCGCGCAACGTGCACACGCACCCGACGCTGTCCGAGGCGCTTCAGGAGGCGTTCCACGGTCTCGTGGGGCACATGATCAACATCTGACGCACTCACCGCGCCCGACGACGGCGGCCGACTCCCGGAGCGGGGAGCCGGCCGCCGCCGTCGTCGGGATGCCCTGCGAACCGGCCCGCGGGCTCGTCGTACGGCGGTCAGACGGGTGCCGTCCGGGGCGACGGTCCAGATCGGCCCGTCGGCAGACCTTCACTCGGCCCGTGCACGATCGTCCAGCTCCTCTCCGTGCCGTGTCCGCGACCTCGTGGTGACCTCGGTGAGCACGCGCCCGTTCCGGCCGTCCGCTCGCGGCCGGCCTCGTGCGATCACGACCGACGCCGTCGCCAGCCAGACCGGCAGCAGCACGTAGTTCACCAGTCCGCCCGGCGGGATCCCGGCGGTGCCCAGGGCGCTCAGCAGCCCGAGCACGAGCGTGATGATCGCGAACCAGCGCGGCAGCGCGGCGTTGCTGAGACCCCCGAGCCCGGTGGCGACGAGCGTGGTGGCGAGCCCGATCCCCATCCCCGCGAAGCCGAAGTAGCCGGCGAAGCTGAGGACGTGCAGGGCCTGGTCGTCGTGGGCGTCTGCGGCGCCGTTGATCATCGCCCAGCTCCAGAGCACCATCTGCGACAGACCGGCCGCGGCGAGCAGCAGCCCTCCGTAGGAGATCGCCGAGTACGTCGCCTCGCGCGCCTCGGCCGAGCGCAGCCGGCCCCGGAGCGCGGCAGCGAAGAACACAAGCATGATGCCCATGAGGACGAGGCAGCCGACGGCCGCGTAGTTGACGAACAGGTGGTCCTCGATCGTCGCCGTGGTCGCCGTGCCCGGTGAGCCGGCGTCCATCTGGAAGAGAAGCGTCTGACCGATCCACGCTGCCCCGGCGACCGCCCCCGTCCAGGGCAGGAACCTCTCGAACGTGCTCCCTCTCATCGTCCTGCTCCTTGCTTGCGTGACGTCGGCGACCCTCGCCGACCTCATGACCGTCGCTCGGACTCCGACCCGGTGGCACGGTGCCGGCGTCCCGAGCGAACCGGGAAGTGTTCCCGGGACTCCTGACGGGCACCGCGCGGAGCGCGACACTGGGTACATGTCCCACGCAGCCGTGGCTGTGGCGGCGCTGGTGCCCCTGGCGCTCGGCGTCCTGGTCGTCGCGAGCGGCAAGCAGCGACGGATCGGCTGGCTGCTCGTGGCGCACGGGGTGTCGGTCGGGCTGCTGCTGGGCGGTGCGGGGGCTGGTGGCACGACCACGGCGGGGCTGGTGGCCGACCAACTCCTGGCCGGTGCCTGGATCTTCCTGTTCCTCTGGCTGGTCCTGATCGCGTACCTGCTGCCGGACGGCCGGCCGCCGTCGGTCCGGTGGGCGCGCTGGGTCCGGACCGGTCTGGCGGGAGCCGTGCTGTTCCTGGTCGGCGCAGCGGGCGACAGGCAGGGTTTCGCCGACGAGCACGACGGGGCTGCGCCACCGCTGCGGTGGCTCCCGCCGCCCGCGTCGGACGTGCTGGCCGTGGTCGGCCTCGTGCTGGTCGTGCTCTTGCTCTTCGGCTCGGTGCCCGCGGTGCGGGGCCGCCTCCGGCGCGCGCACGGCGAGACCCGGCTCCAGCTGCTCTGGCTCGTGTGGGGGTCCCTCGCGGTGCCGGTCGGCCTGCTCGCGCTCTGGAGCAACTACTTCGTCCTCGGGCGCCGTGAGTGGCTGACCACGGCCACCTTGACCGCGGTGAGCGTCGCGCTCCCGCTCGCGATGGCGATCGCGATCCTGCGGCACACGCTCTTCGACATCCGGCTGGTGCTGAGCAGGACGCTGGTCTACGGAGCGTTGGTGGTCGGCGTCGTCGGTAGCTACGCGTTGCTGCTCTACGCCGCCCAGCAGATCACTGGCCACCCGACCGCGGGGGGTCTGCTCGCCGTCGCCTTCGTGGCGGTGGCGGTCCGTCCCGCGTACTCGTGGCTGCTGCTGCGCATCGACCGGTGGGTGTACGGCTTCCGGGCACAGCCCGACCGTGCGCTCCGGCTGCTCGCCGAGCGTGCAGAGGCGGCCCCGCCCGACGCCCTCGGGGTCGCGGTCACAGCGGCCGTGGCGGAGGCCCTACGGGTGGAGCGCGTGTCCGTCCAGGACGTCGCGGGCACGACGGACGGAGACGCCGTCCGGGTGCCGCTCGTGCACCGCGGCGAGCACCTGGCCGACCTCGTCGTCGTGGTCCCGCCCGGGCGTCGGCTGTCGCCGGGCGATCACGCCCTGCTGCACGACCTGGCCCGCTACGCGGCGGTGCTCGTGCACTCCCAGCGGCAGGCCGAGGAGCTGCGGGAGTCCCGGTCACGGATCGTCGCGGGTCGCGAGGAGGAGCGTCGTCGGTTGCGCCGCGACCTGCACGACGGCGTCGGTCCGGTCCTGGCCGCGGTGGTGCTCACGCTCGGGGCGGCTCGTCGCCGGTCCGACGCCGAGGAGCGCGACGCGCTGCTGGTCGGTGCGCGGGACGACGTGCGCGAGGCGATCAGCGAGGTGCGGCGCCTCGTCGACGATCTCAGGCCGCCCGCGATCGACGAGGTGGGTCTGCTGGCCGCGATCCGCCAGCGCGCCGACGCGCTCTCGGCCGACGTCGCGATCGAGGTCAGCGGGCCCGACGTCGTACCGCCGCTTCCCGCCGCGGTCGAGGTGGCCGCCTTCCGGATCGCCTCCGAGGCGATGGCGAACGTGGTGCGGCACTCGGCCGCGACGCGATGCCGCGTGGACGTCCGGGTCGACGGGGCGTTCGAGCTGACCGTCGCCGACAACGGTCCCGGCAGTCCGCGTTCCGCCGGCGACGGGGTCGGCTGGAGCTCGATGCGCGAGCGGGCGGCCGAGCTCGGTGGGACCTGCACCATCGTCAGCCCCGCGGACGGCGGCGTGGTCGTCCGCGCTCGGCTCCCGCTCGAGCGCCGAGACCCGGCCAGCGGTGCCGATGAGCGAATGGGGTCGCCCTGATGATCCGGGTGCTTCTGGCCGAGGACCACCCGGCCTTCCGGCGGGGCCTGGAGCTCATGCTGGGCGACGCCGAGGACGTCGAGGTCGTCGGGCTCGCGGAGACGGGTCCGGGCGCGGTCCAGCTGGCGCGAGACCTCAGGCCGGACGTCGTCCTGATGGACCTCCGAATGCCCGACCTCGACGGAATCGAAGCCACGCGGCGGGTGGTGCGTGGCACACCCGGGATCGCCGTCGTGGTCCTCACGATGTTCGAGGACGACGACTCCGTCTTCGCCGCGATGCGCGCAGGAGCCCACGGGTACCTGCTCAAGGGAGCCGACCAGGACGAGATCGTCCGAGCCGTCCGCGGCGCTGCGGACGGCGAAGCGATCTTCGGCCGTGAGGTGGCGCAGCGCGTGGTCTCGCACTTCGTCCGGGACGAGGAGGCGTCCGCCATCCCCTTTCCGTCGCTGACCGAGCGCGAGCGCCAGGTGCTGGCGCTGGTCGCGGCGGGGGAGGGCAACGCGGCGATCGCGCACGAGCTGATGATCAGCCTCAAGACGGTGCGCAACCATGTCTCGAACGTCTTCACCAAGCTGCAGGTCTCGAGCCGGGCGGCCGCGATCGTCAAGGCGCGCGACGCCGGTCTCGGCCGCGGCTGAGACCGGCCGATGGTCGCCGCACGCCGGGCGCCCCGCGCGACCCGGAGCCTTGATCGCGGATCGGATACGATCTGAGATCACACGAGGTCGACACGAGCGAGGGAGCTCATGGTCACGCCGAACGCCGCGCCACCGGGGGCGCCCAGCAAGTCGCAGGTCGCGTACGACTGGATCCGCGACCGGATCGTCGGGCAGGAGTACGGGCCCGGGTACCGGCTCGTGTTCAGCACGCTCGCGAGCGACCTCGGGATGAGCGTCGTCCCGGTCCGGGAGGCGCTGCGCCGCCTCGAGGCGGAGGGCCTCGTGACGCACGAGCGCAACGTCGGGGCGCGGGTCTCCCTGGTCGACGAGAGCGCGTACAGCGAGGTCATGCAGACGCTCGGCGTCGTCGAAGGGGCGGCCACCGCGCTGTCGGCGCCGCTCCTGACCCCGGCCGACCTCGACGCCGCCCGCGCCGTCAACGACCGGATGACGCTGCTGGCCGACGACCTCGACCCGCGTACGTTCACGTCGCTCAACCAGGAGTTCCACTCGGCGCTCTACCGCGCGTGCCCCAACGCCTACCTGCTCGAGGAGGTCCACCGCGGGTGGGCGCGGCTGTCGGGGCTGCGGACGTCGACGTTCGCGTTCGTGCCGGGCCGCGCCGCCGAGTCGGTCCGCGAGCACGCGCAGATCCTCGACCTCGTGGCGCACGGCGCGGACCCGCTCGAGATCGAGCTCGCCGCCCGCCGTCACCGGTGGGCGACCCTGGACGCCTACCTCACCCTCCGGCGCCCCGACCGGGCGCCGCAACGGAACCCGGCATCGAAGGAGACGCCATGACCCAGCTGACCGACGCCACGAGCGACCCCGGCTCGGACCCGACGACCGACCCCGCCACGGGGCGTGTCCCCGACGACCTGCCCGACCGGATCCGGCACTACGTCGACGGCGCGTTCGTCGACTCCGTCGACGGCGGGACCTTCGACGTCCTCGACCCCGTCACGAACGAGACCTACGTCCAGGCCGCAGCGGGCCAGAAGGCCGACGTGGACCACGCCGTCGCGGCTGCGCGTCGGGCGTTCGACGACGGCCCGTGGCCGCGGATGCTGCCGCGCGAGCGGTCCCGCGTGCTGCACCGGATCGCCGACCTCGTCGAGTCGCGCGACGCCCGCCTCGCCGAGCTCGAGAGCTTCGACTCGGGCCTGCCGATCACGCAGGCGCTCGGCCAGGCCAGGCGCGCGGCGGAGAACTTCCGCTTCTTCGCGGATCTCGTCGTGGCGCAGGCGGACGACACGTTCAAGGTCCCGGGTCGCCAGATCAACTACGTCAACCGCAAGCCCATCGGCGTGGCCGGGCTCATCACGCCCTGGAACACGCCGTTCATGCTCGAGTCGTGGAAGCTCGCCCCGGCCCTGGCGACGGGCAACACCGTCGTCCTCAAGCCGGCCGAGTTCACGCCGCTGTCCGCGTCCTTGTGGGCGGGCATCTTCGAGGAGGCCGGGCTGCCGCGCGGCGTGTTCAACCTCGTCAACGGGCTGGGGGAGGAGGCCGGCGACGCGCTCGTCAAGCACCCCGACGTGCCGCTGATCTCATTCACCGGCGAGTCGCGGACCGGGCAGACGATCTTCGCGAACGCCGCCCCGCACCTCAAGGGCCTGTCCATGGAGCTGGGCGGCAAGTCGCCCGCCGTCGTGTTCGCCGACGCCGACCTCGACGCCGCCGTCGACGCGACGATCTTCGGGGTCTTCTCGCTCAACGGCGAACGCTGCACCGCGGGCAGCCGCATCCTCGTGCAGCGCGACGTCTACGAGGAGTTCGTCGAGCGGTACGCCGCGCAGGCGCAGCGGGTGCGGGTCGGCTACCCGCACGACCCCGCCACCGAGGTCGGCTCGCTCGTCCACCCCGAGCACTTCGCCAAGGTCATGTCGTACGTCGAGCTCGGCAAGACGGAGGGACGCCTCGTGGCGGGCGGCGGTCGTCCGGAGGGCTTCGAGACCGGCAACTTCGTCGCCCCGACGGTCTTCGCGGACGTCCCCCCGACCGCCCGGATCTTCCAGGAGGAGATCTTCGGGCCCGTCGTCGCGATCACCCCGTTCGACACCGACGACGACGCCGTCGCCCTCGCCAACGACACCGTGTACGGGCTCGCGGCGTACGTGTGGACGAACGACCTCAAGCGCGCGCACAACGTCGCCGGCGCGATCGACGCCGGCATGGTGTGGCTGAACTCGAACAACGTGCGCGACCTGCGCACCCCGTTCGGCGGCGTCAAGGCCTCGGGCCTCGGTCACGAGGGCGGGTACCGGTCGATCGACTTCTACACGCACCAGCAGGCCGTGCACATCACGCTCGGCAAGGTCCACAACCCGACCTTCGGCACGAACTGACCGCGGTCTCACGCAAGGACGCATGAACATGACCCACAGCGACAAGACGCTCACCTCCTCCGGGTTCTACGTCTCCCCGGAGGCCCCGATCCGGTGCGACGACCCCGTGCCGACGCCGCAGGCCGCGCCGCCCGACATCCTGCGGTGCGCCTCGATGGAGCTCGTCGTCACGGACCTCGCGGCGTCGCGCGCGTTCTACGTCGACGTGCTCGGCCTCACGGTGACGGAGGAGGACGAGGACGTCATCTACCTGCGGTCCCTCGAGGAGTTCATCCACCACAACCTCGTGCTCCGGCGCGGACCCGTCGCGGCGGTCGCGGCCTTCTCGTACCGCGTGCGTGCACCCGAGGACCTCGACCGCGCGGTCGCGTTCTTCACCGAGCTCGGCTGCCGCGTCGAGCGTCGAGCCGAGGGCTGGGTCAAGGGCGTCGGAGACACGGTCCGCGTCACGGACCCCCTCGGGTTCCCGTACGAGTTCTTCCACGACACCCAGCACGTGGAGCGGCTCGCGTGGCGCTACGACCTCTACACCCCGGGCGCGCTCGTCCGCCTCGACCACTTCAACCAGGTGACGCCCGACGTCCCGCGCGCCGTCGGCTACCTGCAGGCGCTCGGCTTCCGCGTGACCGAGGACATCCAGGACGAGGACGGCACCGTCTACGCCGCCTGGATGCGCCGCAAGCCGACCGTGCACGACACGGCGCTCACCGGTGGCGACGGTCCGCGCATGCACCACGTCGCGTTCTCGACGCACGAGAAGCACAACATCCTGGCGATCTGCGACAAGCTCGGCGCGCTGCGACGGTCCGACTGCATCGAGCGCGGTCCCGGTCGCCACGGCGTCTCGAACGCGTTCTACCTGTAC
Organism: Luteimicrobium sp. NPDC057192; assembly: GCF_042670205.1. NCBI lineage: Bacteria > Bacillati > Actinomycetota > Actinomycetes > Micrococcales > Luteimicrobium > Luteimicrobium sp. NPDC057192. The sequence continues at coordinate 41,717 of NZ_JBHUWD010000016.1, forward strand.
CTGCGCGACCCCGACGGGCACCGCGTCGAGATCTACACGCAGGACTACTACACGGGCGACCCCGACAACCCCGTCGTGACCTGGGACGTGCACGACAACCAGCGCCGTGACTGGTGGGGCAACCCCGTCGTCCCGTCCTGGTACACCGACGCGTCGCTCGTCCTCGACCTCGACGGCGACCCGCAGCCCGTCGTCGCGCGGACGGACGCGAGCGAGCTCGCCGCCACCATCGGCGCCGACGGGTTCTCCTACACGCGCGCCGGCGAGGAGCTCCCGGACTGGAAGAAGGGCGAGTACAAGCTCGGCCACCAGCTCTGACGGCGACGGGCGTCCCGGTCCTGTCCTCGACTCATTGCCGTGAGGTAGCGCCTTTCGCCCGAGGTAGCACGGACTCCGCGCTACCTCGGGCGAAAGGCGCTGCCTCGCGGCCATGCGCCGTCCTGATCGTCGCCGAGTGTGGCCGTGGGCCCGAGCTCAGGTCCAACGGCTCGCGCGGAGGTCCTCGGGCAGCAGACGGCCCCGGCGCACGAGCTCGTAGGCGACCCCGACGGTGACGGTCTGCGCGGCGAGCAGCCCCACGAGCACGAGCACCTGCGCCGCACCCGCCTGCACGGGGGTGCCTCCGCCGAGCAGCACCCCGACGAACGCCCCCGGCAGCGTCACCAGGCCGACGGTCCGGGTCTGGTCGAGCCCGGGCACGAGCGCCTCGGGCACCACGTGCTGTGCGACGACGTCGACGGCGTCGTTCGGAACGAGCCCGAGGGCCAGTGCCGCCTCGTAGCTGGGGTGCTGGTCGCGCAGCGCCGCGAACACGCGCCGCCCGGCGAGCGAGTGGGCGTTCATCGTGCCGCCGATGACGATGCCCGCGAACGGCACGAGCGACGGCCCGTTGAACGGCACCGCGCGGCTCGCGAAGATGATCGTGAGGGTCGGCACGAGCCCGCAGGCCATCGCCGCCGCTGCCCACGGCCAGGCCCGGGGCGCGCCGATCCGCCGGGACGTCGTCACGCACGCGACCCCGAACATCACGAGGGTGAACAGCAGCGACCACGCGAGCGACCGCAGGACGAACGCGATGACGAGCGAGACGACGGCCAGCTGGACGACCGCCCGCGCCGCGGCCGTGACGACGGACGGTCCGGTGCGCAGTCGGCCGAGCGTCGACGCGAGGACCGCGACGCCGACGAGCGCGACCAGCGCGATGAAGACCGCAGGTCCGGGGGTGGCCGCCACGGCCCGAGCCTAGAGCGGGCGTGCTCCGGACGGGCCGGGGCGCGCCCGTCGGCCGTCCGTCAGCCCGCCAGGTGCTTCTTGGCCGTCACGACGCGCGTCGCGGCGGCGTCGACCTGCTTCGCGAACGCCGGGTCGGCCTTGGCCTTCGCGACGACGGCGGCGGTCATGGCGGGGATCTGGTCGGGGACGCCGGCCAGCACGATGTCGTTGCCGGCCGCGATCGCCTTGACCGCGCGCTGTCCGGGCGACCACGCGGAGACCTGCTTGGCGCTCGAGACGTCGTCGGTGATGACGACGCCGTCGAAGCCCAGCTTGTCGCGCAGGAGCCCCGTGACGACGGCGTGCGAGAACGCGCCCGGGTTGTCGGGGTCGATCCGCGTGTAGATCGCGGTCGACGTCATGACCGCCTCGGTCCCCGCGGTGATCCCGGCCTTGAACGGTGCGAGGTACGGGTCGTCCGCCGTCGTCTCGGTGTCCTTGACGCCCGACGTGAAGTCGGTGTTCCCCTGCACGCGCCCGAGCCCGGGGAAGTGCTTGACCGTGGTCGCGACGTCGGCGTCGTGCATGCCCTGGAGGAACGCGACGCCGTGCGACGCCACCGTCGCCGGGGTGTACCCGAACTGGCGGTGCCAGTAGCCGACGGGCTTGTTCGCCTCGTTGTCGGCGGGGCTCGGCACCGTGTCCATGACGGGCGACAGGTTGAGGTTGACGCCCGCCTTCGCGAGCTCGGACCCCCACGTGTGCGCCTCGCCGCGCAAGGTCGCGGGCGCCCACGTGCCCTGGGCGAGCGCCGTCGGCATGGTCGAGAAGCCCGGGCCGCGCAGCACCTGGATGTTGCCGCCCTCCTGGTCGACGCCCACGAACAGCGGCAGGCCATGCGTGGCCGACGACGTCGCGTGGCGCTGGAGCGCGTCCGCGATGGCCTTGGTCTTGGTCACGCCGAGCTGGGAGCGGCCCACGAGGATCACGTTCCCGACGTGGTAGCGGGTGATCGCGGTGTCCGTGGCGGGGACCGGCCCCGTGGCCGCGGCGCCGACCATGAACAGCTGGCCGACCTTCTGGTCGAGGCTCATGCCCGCGAGCGGGTCGGCGGCGGGCGTGGTCGGCGTCGTCGTCGGGGGCTTGGTGGCCGGCGGTGCCGTGGGGGTCGGGGTCTCGGTCCGGGTCGGCGTGGGGGTGGGCGAGGGGGCGGTCGTGGTCGTCGGCGCCGTGTCGGCCCGGGACGTCGTCGCGGACGACGGCGTCGGCGAGCCGCTCCCGCACGCCGCGAGGGCGAGCAGGGCGAGCGCGCTCGTCGCACCGAGGGCAGTGGTGCGGAGGGCACGGAGGTGTCGAGCGGTCATCGCTCCATCCTGCCTCGCCCGACATGAGCGGACCATGAGGGATGCAACTTGCATCTATGATGGTCGTCGTGCCCGACACCCGCAGCCGCCAGTCCGCCGCCACTCGTGCGTACGCGCACACGAAGTCCGCGATCCTCGGCGGCCGGCTCGCCGGCGGCTCGCTCGTCAGCGAGGGCGAGGTCGCGACCGAGCTCGGCGTGAGCCGCACGCCCGTCCGCGAGGCGTTCCTGCGGCTCGAAGCCGAAGGATGGATGCGGCTGTTCCCGAAGAAGGGTGCGCTCGTCGTCCCGATCGCCCCGGGCGAGCAGCACGCTGTGCTCGACGCCCGGCTGCTCGTCGAGGAGCACGCGGCCGCGCACGTCGTCCAGGATCCTGCCCGTGCGGTGCGGGTCGCGGAGGAGATGCGAGCCGTGCTCGCGCGCCAGCGCACGGCGTGGGCCGCCGGCGAGGACGGGGACTTCGCCCGGCTCGACGCCGAGCTCCACCAGGTCCTCGTCGGGCAGGGCGGCAACGATCTGCTCGCCACCTTCTACCTCACGCTCCAGGAGCGTCAGGAGCGCATGACCCGCAGCTCGCTGCGCGTCATGCCCGCCGTCGGCACCGAGATCCTCGAGGAGCACGCCGTACTCGCGGACGACCTCGAGCACGGCGACCTCGACGCGTTCGGCACGCACCTGCGCGCGCACTTCGCGACGGCGTTCGGCGAGCGCCCGTGAGCCAGGCGGACGCGGACGAGCCGGGGAATCGGACGCGGGCGGCGTCGTCGGCGTGGCGGCTCGTCGCTCCCGCGATGTTCGCCGTCGCCTGGGCCGGTAACGAGTTCACGCCGCTGCTCGTGCTGTACAAGCGGCTCAACGGCTACGGCACGGGCACCGTCGACGTGCTCCTCGGTGCTTACGTGCTCGGGATCGTGCCCGCGCTGCTGCTCGGCGGCCCGCTGTCGGACCGGTACGGCCGTCGCCCTCTGTTCCTGCCCGCGCCGTTCCTCGCGATGGCCGGGTCGCTCGTGCTGGCCCTCGGGCACGCGCAGGTCGGGCTCCTGTTCGCCGGGCGAGTCCTGTGCGGGGTCGCGCTCGGGCTCACCATGGCGGTCGGAACGAGCTGGGTCGTCGAGCTGTCGCGGCGCGAGCCGGGCACCGACCCGGGGGCCGGCGCGCGGCGCGCGTCGCTGAGCCTCACGGCCGGCTTCGCCCTCGGCGCGGGCGTCGCCGCGGCGCTCGCCCAGTGGGGGCCGTGGCCGCGACAGGCGCCGTTCCTCGTCAACGTCGCTCTCACGGCGGGCCCGGCCTTCCTGGCGCTGCGGGCACCCGAGACGCGCGCGGCGGTGCGGACCTCGGCGCGCCTGCTCGACGACCTCCGTGTGCCGTCGGCCCTGCACCGCCGGTTCGTGCGCGTCGTCGTGCCGATGGGGCCGTGGGTGTTCGGCTGCGCGGCGAGCGCGTACGCCGTCGTTCCCACGGTGACGACGGCGCTCGCCACCGGCTGGGACGTCGCCTACTCCGGGCTGCTGTGCCTCGTGGGGCTCGGGTGCGGGGTCGTCGTGCAGGCGCTCGCCCGACCGCTCGTGGCGCGGGGGAGCGGCAGGGCCATCGGGATCGGCCTCGTGCTCGTCGCGGCGGGGATGGTGCTCGCGGCCTGGACCGTCGCGCGGCCGCACCTCGCGCTCGCCGTCGCGACCGCCGTCGTGCTCGGGTGCGCGTACGGGCTCCTGCTGGTGGCCGGGCTCACCGAGGTCCAGCGGATCGCCGGCCCCGACGACCTCGCGGGCCTCACCGCCGTCTACTACACGCTGACCTACGTGGGGTTCTTCATCCCGGTCGTGCTCGCGGTGCTGGCGGTGCACGTCTCGTACGCGGCGCTGTTCGCCGCCGGGGTCGTCGTGGCGGGCGTGTGCCTCGCCGTCGTCGCGACGGGGCGCACGCGGCCGACGCGCTGACCCACCCGGTGACTGACCACCTCGGGTGACCGACCGGCGAAAGGCCGGGTCGAAACGATGTGAGAGGTGTAAGAATGGCAACCATCCCTCTCACGCCCGGGCGGCGCGCCGACGCGCACCCCTGTGGCCGTCGTCTGCGGATCACGCCCCGAGCACCCGGAAGGTGACCCACCCCTGATGCCCTCCAGAGCTGCCGCCCACCCGGACGGTCCACGCCCGACAGCAGCCCCCGACGACACCACCCAGCGCCCCACCGACGACCAGGCCCGCGCGGCCGAGGGCGCGTCCCTGTCCACCGTCGCGTCGATGCGGCGGCTCGTCCCCTTCATCCGTCCCGTCCTGCCCCGCATCGTCGCGGGCGTGGTCTGCGCCCTCGGCGCCAGCCTCGCGGCGCTCGCGGTGCCGCGCGTCCTCGAGTGGCTGGTCAACGGGCCGCTCACGGAGGGCCTCGCGACCCACGACGAGGCCGGCCTCTGGTGGGGCGTCGCGCTCGTCCTGATCCTCGGCGTCGCGGAGGCCGGGCTCATCGCGGCCCGCCGCGCCCTCATCCTCATCCCGGGCACGAACATCGAGGCCCGGCTGCGCACCGAGCTGTTCACGCACCTGCAGGACCTCCCGGTCTCGTTCCACGACCGGTGGCCCGGCGGCCAGCTCCTGTCGCGCTCCATGTCCGACCTCGGCCTGCTGCGCCGCTGGATCGCGTTCGGCATGCTCACGCTCGTCGTGTCGAGCGTGACGATCGTCGTCGGCATCGGGATCCTCGTCGCGACCGGGGGCGTCCTCGGTCTCATCTACCTCGCGGGCGCCATCCCGATGGCCGTCATGGCGTTCACCTTCTCGCGCCGGTTCCGCGCCGTGTCCCGCAAGTCGCAGGACCAGGCCGGCGACCTCGCGACCGCCGTCGAGGAGTCGGTGCACGGCATCCGCGTGCTCAAGGCCTTCGGCCGCGGGCGCGACGCGCTGCACTCGTTCGCCCGCCAGGCCGACGAGCTGCGCGTCTCGCAGGGGATCCTGCTCGACCTGCGCCGGCGCGTCTTCCGGCAGACCCAGCGCCTCAGCCTCGAGTTCCACGAGTCGTACACGTCGGGTCGGATCATCTCCCGCCAGACGTCCGACCTCGAGTCGCTGCGCGACCTGCTCGACTCCGGGCTCACGAGCATCGTCTCGGGCGTGCTCATGATGCTCGTGACCGGGGTGTCGCTGTTCCTGCTCGACTGGCGCACCGGGCTCGTGCTCGCGGCGTCGCTGATCCCGGCGCTCGCGCTCACCCGCTGGTTCCAGACGCGCTCGCAGGTGTACTACCGCGAGCAGCGGACGGCGTCGGCGCGCGTCATCGTGAACTTCGTCGAGACCATGACGGGGATCCGCGCGGTCCAGGCGTTCCGCCGCGAGCGCGCGAACGACGTCACCTACGGTGCCCTCGCCGAGGACTACCGCGCCGCGAACGCGCGCGCCATGGGCCTCAACGGCATCTACTCGCCGGGGCTCGTCCTGATCGGGAACGTGACCGTCGCGGTCGCTCTGCTCGTCGGCGGGCTGCGCGTGTTCCACGGCGACCTCGACGTCGGCGTGCTCGTCGCGGTGCTGCTCTACGTGAAGCGGTTCTTCGGCCCGATCCAGGAGATCGGCATGTTCTACAACTCGTTCCAGTCCGCGTCCGCGGCCCTCGAGAAGATCTCGGGGCTGCTGGCCGAGGAGCCGACCGTCGTCGAGCCCGCCAAGCCCGTCCCGCTCGAGCACGCGCGCGGGCACGTGCAGCTCCGCGGCGTCGAGTTCGCGTACGTCGAGGGGCGGCCCGTGCTGCCGCGTCTTGACCTCGACGTCCCCGCCGGCCAGACCATCGCGCTCGTCGGCGCGACGGGCGCCGGCAAGTCCACGCTCGCCAAGCTGCTGGCCCGCTTCTACGACGTCACCGCGGGCTCGCTCGAGCTCGACGGCGTCGACATCCGCGACCTGGCCGGCAAGGACCTGCGCCGCGCAGTCGTCATGGTCACGCAGGAGGCGTACCTGTTCAGCGGGTCCGTGCGCGACAACATCGCCATGGGCAAGCCGGGCGCGAGCCTCGAGGAGGTGCGGGCCGCGGCGCGCGCCGTCGGGGCCCACGAGTTCATCGAGCAGCTCCCGTACGGCTACGACACGGACGTCAACAAGCGCGGCGGCCGCGTGTCCGCCGGCCAGCGGCAGCTCCTGTCGTTCGCGCGGGCGTTCCTCGCGGACCCGGCGGTGCTGATCCTCGACGAGGCGACGAGCTCGCTCGACATCCCGGGGGAGCGGCTCGTCCAGCGGGGCCTCCAGACCCTGCTCGCGGACCGGACGGCGCTGATCATCGCGCACCGGCTCTCGACGGTCGCGATCGCCGACCGGGTGCTCGTCATGGAGCACGGGGTCGTCGTCGAGGACGGGTCGCCCGCCGAGCTCATCGGCGGCGAGGGTCGCTTCGCGGCGTTGCACGCCGCGTGGCGGGACTCGCTGGTCTAGGAGCCGCCTCGCCGGCCACACCGGGGGCGCCGAGACACCGACATGCGGCCGAGATACCGAGGCAGGACCGGTATCTCGGCCGCATCGCGGTATCTCGGCTCGCGTGACTATCGATGCCGTCGCCGGTCGCCGCCCGGCGCGAGAGGATCGAGCCGTGACCCGCATCGGACTGGGGCTCGCCGCGCTCGGCCGCCCCGCGTACATCACGCTGGGGCGCACCGACGACCTCGGCGCGCGCGATGCCGGGGCGCGCAGCGTCGAAGCGCTCGAGGCGCGCACCCACGCCATGCTCGACGCGGCGTGGGACGCGGGCGTGCGCTACGTCGACGCCGCACGCTCCTACGGGTACGCCGAGCGCTTTCTCGGGTCGTGGCTCGCCGCACGGCCCGGCCGCCGCGAGGAACTCACGATCGGGTCCAAGTGGGGCTACGCGTACGTGGGCGCGTGGGACGTCGACGCGCCCGTGCACGAGGCGAAGGAACATAGCCTCGCCCGCTTCGAGGCACAGTGGCCCGAGACGCTCGACGCGCTCGGCACCCGGCCCGACGTGTACCTCGTCCACTCCGTCACGCCCGACAGCCCGGTGCTCGGGGACGGTGCCCTGCTCGACGCGCTCGGGGCGCTCGCGGCCACCGGCGTGCGCGTCGGCATCTCGACGAGCGGTCCCGCGCAGGGCGACGTGCTCGACGCCGCCCGGACCCTACGCGGGACGCCGTTCAGCGCGGTCCAGGCCACCTGGAACCTGCTCGAACCGTCCGCGGGCGCGGCGCTCGCGCGGGCGCACGAGGACGGGTGGTTCGTCGTCGTCAAGGAGGCGCTCGCCAACGGCCGGCTCACGGCGCGCGGCGACGTCCCTGGAGTCGGGGCGCTCGCCGCCGACGACGGGCAGTCCGTCGACGCGTTCGCCGTCGGTGCCGCCGCGGCGCAGCCGTGGGCGGACGTCGTGCTCTCCGGGGCGGTGACCGTCGAGCAGCTGACGTCGAACCTGACGGCGCGGGGGCCGCGCGTCGACGGGCGAGCGATCGCGGTTCTGGCCGAGGATCCGGCGACCTACTGGGCCGAGCGGGCGGCGCTGCCCTGGGGCTGAGCGCCGTCCTCGGCCGCGTTGCCACGGCCGGGCGTCACAGTGGACGGAGCTCCGGCTCGACACCCTCGCCCACGGGGAAGTGGGCGACGAACGTCACGCCCTCCGGTCCGGCGTCGAACCGGTCGATGACCGTCTCGCCGGGCTCGTAGAACACGTCGCCCGCCTCGAGGACGGTCTCGGGGCCGCCGTCGACCGCCATCGTCGCTGAGCCTGACTCGATCACCCCGACGACCGGGCCGTTGTGCACGTGCCGGCCGCCCGCGACATCCGGTCCCATGGTGATGCGGCGGGTCTGGATGCGGGCGACCGCGAGGGGCACGTCGAGCTGGACGTCCTGGACGACGGCGCGGACGACGGGAGGCTGCGTCCCGGAGGAGTCGGTCATGGAGTGACCGTAGCCGATGGCGCTCTGACCTGCGGCGTCGTCGCGCTGTGGAAAACCTCCACGCAGTCTCCGCTGCTCCCGTAGGTTCCCGACGACGGCGCGAGAGTCGCGTCGGCGCTGGGTGGGGGTGGGACCGTGTCGCGTCCGGGGGACTGGTCGCCGGTGGGGTTGGACGTGGATCCGACGCCGGGGGATCCGGTGCTGGTGCTGTCGGGTGGGCGTGAGCTCTTGGACGTCGCGGAGTCGATCGCGGGCGCTGGTGCGGCGATGGCCCGGTTGGATGTTGCGGGTGCTGTGTCGTCCGCGGTGGATGCGTTGATGGACCGCATGGACGACACGGTCTCCGAGATCCGGAAGGCGCACGCGAGGTATCAGGCTGCTGGGGAGGCGTTGGTCGGGTACGCCTCTACCTTGGAGCACGTCCAGTCCGACACCCTGGCCGCGTTGGGGCGTGCCCGTGCGGCCGAGACGGACTCGGCGGACGCCTCGCGGCGGCGGGGCTACTTCCAGGACCTCGCCGACGGTGAGTCGGACGAGCAGGCGAAGAACGTCTACCGCCGCAAAGCCGAGGTGGCCGAGGGCAACGTCGCGGCTGCCGGGTCGGTGGTGGCGCGGGCCCGTGCTGACGTCGAGTCGGCGGTCCATACCCGGGACCGGGCGGCGGACAGTGCTGCGGATCAGATCAACGAGATCACCTCCCACGATGATCTGAACGACTCGTGGTGGGACGACTGGGGTTCCAAGCTCGTCGCCGCGATCGCCGACATCGCCGACTTGGTGTCCACGATCGCGGGGATCTTGGCGGTCGTGGTCGCGTTCATCCCCGTCGTCGGGACCGCCCTCGCCGGTGTCCTCATCGTCGTGGCCGCGGTGGCGGCGATCGTGTCGGCTTTGGCCAACATCGCGTTGGCTGCGACCGGTGAGAGGTCGTGGGGTGAGGCCGGGATCGCGATCGCCGGCGCCGCGTTGTCGGTGATCGGGCTCGGCGCCGCGGCGAAGGCGGCGACCGGGATCTCCAAGGCGGCGTTCAAGGCCGGCGCCCTCGAGGGCGTCGCTGGTCTCAGGGGCATCGGCTCGGGCGGGCTGAAGGGCGGGCTCACGGGGTTCGGGAAGAAGGCGTGGTGCAGGGTCGGGTTCGGGACTTGCTTCACCGCCGGCACCCTGGTCGCCACCCCGGACGGGGACCGCCCGATCGAGAGGTTGCGGGCCGGGGACAAGGTCTACACCTACGACCAGGTCACCGGCGCCCAGCTCCTGGAGACCGTCGAGGAGACGTTCGTCCGAACCACGACCCGCCTGTTCCACCTCACCGTGGGCTCCGAGGTCATCTCCACGACGGCCGAGCACCCGTTCATGGTCACCGGGATGGGCTGGGTCCAAGCCCAAGACCTGCGCCCCGGGGACCTGCTCACCACCCCCGACGGGTCCATCGTCCTCGACGCCATCGAGACGGAAACGGTGGACGAGACCGACGCGGTCACGGTCTACAACATCCACGTCCACACCCACCACACTTACTACGTCGTGGCGGGTGACCACCCGGTGCTCGTCCACAACATGGCGGGCCATGAAGTCGTACTCGCTGAGCATGAGGCGGCGGGCGGCCACGTGATCGCACGCCACGTCGCTAAGAGCGATGCCTACTTGGTCGCGAGGGGAAGGAAGCTTGCGTCGACGTTCACCGATGTGGAGACTGCTGAACGCGTGACGGCTGCGAACCTTCGCTCCAACGCCAAGAAGATCGGGAACTGGCTTGCGACGACGGACTCGCGACTGACGATTCGCAACACGATGAGCCCGGCAGACGGAGCGGTCTACGTTCGCGCGTGGGGTCGAATCGTTCGTCCACAAGCGGTCGTCACGCATCTCGTGCGTGACTCGCGGATGCCGAACGGCTATCAGGTCAGGACTTCATTTCCGACGATCGAGAGGTACTGATGCGGCGTCTCCGTTATCTCGCCCAGAACTATTTCCATCAGGATTGGGACCTCGATGCCCCGACGCCGGTGGGTGTCCTCGAGGTCTTCCGAAAGGAGGAGACGCCGGGGAGCGTCGCCGAACTCCGTACCGAGATCCAGGCAATCTTGGGGACTGATCCGAGCGAGTCCGTCCTGAGGGATACGTGGAATCGGGCCGGCGCCGACTGGGACCCGGAGGTCACGAAGTGGGGGACGTACCGTGAGTGGTTCGACGCCATGCTCACGACCGTGAGCTGAAGCCGTCCCCTCGGGCGAAGGCGAGGCTCTCTTCGATCACGGAGACGACGTCGTCCAGCTCAGCCGCGTCGCGTGGGCCGTACACCATGAACTCGGTGTCGAACTCGGCGTACTGGTGCGGCTCGGCCCACCCGAGCTCGACAAGCTCGGCGCCGCGCTGCGCGGGCAGCGTCAGGTGCACGCTGGTGTCCTCGACGCCGTGCAGGTGCACGGGTTCGAGACGCTGACCGGGCGCGAGCGACGTCTCGGGTGCACGTTCCTCCCGCTGGTCCACGAAGAAGACCGCGCGCGACGAAGCGGGCGAGACCTGCGAGTGCCCCTCGACGACGCCGTCGAGAGCGAACACACGCGCCACCAGCTCGCCCCACAGGGCGGGGGTGGCGCGCTGGTCGAGCTGGCGGTGCGGGCCGTCGTCGGACGTGCGGGGCCGCGCACCCGGGCGCGGGCGAGCCAGCACCGAGGTCATGCCTGGGCGGAGACCGGCTCCTCGCCGACCTGCGGCTCGGCGGCGACGGCGGCGTTCCCGAGGGGCTTCGCGAGCTGCGGGACGATCTCGCCGAGGCGCGGCTCCCACGCGGCGGCGCGGTCGCCGAAGCACTGCCGGAGCAGCTTGACCATGATCGGCGCGGCGGTCGAGGCGCCGGGGGAGGCGCCGAGAAGGCCGGCGATCGATCCGTCCGCGGCGGCGACGAGCTCGGTGCCCATCTGCAGGACGCCGTGGCCGTTCTCGTCCTTCTTCATCACCTGGACGCGCTGGCCGGCGGTGATGAGCTCCCAGTCGCTGGGCTTCGCCGTCGGCATGAAGGTGAGGAGCTGCTCGAACTTCTTGTCGCGCGACGCGGCGAGCTGACCGACGAGGTACTGGACGAGGTCGAAGTTGTCCTTCGCGACGCCGAGCATCGGTCCGATGTTCCCCGGCCGGACGGACCCGGGCAGGTCGAACCAGGAGCCCTTCTTCAGGAACTTGGGGCTGAACCCGGCGTACGGACCGAACATGAGGTACGACTTGCCGTCGACGACGCGCGTGTCGAGGTGCGGGACGGACATCGGGGGCGCGCCGACGTCGGCCTTGCCGTAGACCTTCGCGCGGTGGGCGGCGACGATCTCGGGGTTGGACGTGCGCAGGAACTCGCCGGAGATGGGGAAGCCGCCGAAGCCCTTGATCTCCGGGATGCCGGACTTCTGGAGGAGGTGCAGCGCGCCGCCGCCGGCGCCGACGAAGACGAACTTCGCGTCGACGTGGTGCGTGCGGACCTTCGCGTTCCAGCTGCGGTCCTTCATGGTGAGGTGCCAGCGGTCGCCGTTGCGGGTGATGTTGGTGACCTCGTGCTGGACCTCGACGTCGGCGCCGTTGTCCTGCAGGAAGGCCACCAGGTGCCGGGTCAGTGCGCCGAAGTCGACGTCGGTGCCCCAGTCGGCGCGGGTCGCGGCGATCGGCTCGGACGCGTCGCGGCCCTCGGTGAGCTTCGGTGCCCACGAGCCGATGACCTCGGGGTCGGTGCTGAACTCCATGCCCGCGAAGCGGTGGTTGGTGCGCAGCGCTTCGACCCGGCGGCGCAGGTAGTCGACGTTCTTCTCGCCGCGCACGAACGTCATGTGCGGGGTGTTCGACAGGAACGTCGACAGGGGCGGGATGAGCCCGGCGTCGGCCAGGTGGCTCCAGAACTGGTGCGAGAGCTCGAACTGCTCGTTGATCGAGATCGCCTTGGCGATGTCGATGGTGCCGTCCGCCTTCTCGGGCGTGTAGTTGAGCTCGCACAGCGCCGCATGCCCGGTGCCCGCGTTGTTCCACGGGTTCGAGGACTCCTGCGCGACGTCGTCGAGGCGCTCGTAGAGCGCGATCGACCAGGACGGTTCGAGGAGCTTGAGGAACGCCCCGAGGGTGGCGGACATGATCCCGCCACCGACGAGCGCGACGTCGACGCTGGTTACTCGAGGCACCTGGCGATTGTAGGCCCGGCCCTCCGGGGGTCCCGCTCGCTAGGGTGGCGATGTGAGCGAGTCGACAACGGACCTGACGTCCGTGGCCCAGGACTACCTCAAGGTGATCTGGACGGCGCAGGAGTGGAGCGCGGACCCGGTCACCACCAAGCTCGTCGCGGACCGCATGGGCGTGGGCGCGTCGACGGTCTCGGAGACGGTGCGGCGACTCGGCTCGCAGGGGCTCGTCGAGCACGCGCGCTACGGGTCCATCGAGCTGACGCCCGAGGGCCGGCGGCACGCGCTCGCGATGGTCCGCCGTCACCGCCTCATCGAGACCTTCCTCGTGGAGACGCTCGGGTACGGGTGGGACGAGGTGCACGACGAGGCGGAGGTCCTCGAGCACGCGGTCTCCGACGGCCTCGTGGCGCGGATCGACGCCCTGCTCGGACACCCGGAGCGGGACCCGCACGGCGACCCGATCCCGCGCGTCGACGGCACCGTCCCGCGGCCGGGCGCGGTGAGCCTCGCCGAGCTCGCGGCGGGGGACCACGGCCGCGTCGCGCGCATCTCCGACGCCGACCCGGACGTCCTGCGCTACCTCGACGAGCTGGGGATCCGGCTCGACACCGAGCTGCGCGTCGTCGGACGGCGCACCTACGCCGGCGTCCTCGAGGTCACCCTGCCGGAGACCGGACCGAGCGCCGCCCCGCCGATCCTGCAGCTCGGGCTCCCGGCCGCGGAGGCCATCTGGGTGCTGCCCGTCGAGCGCGCCGACGCCGAGCGGTAGACCCGGTAGGCTCAGACCACCGCACCACTTCTCGTTCCGGTCGCCGCCGACCTCCCCTCGAATCGTTTCGACCTTGGTCGACCCGAGCCCTGCCCGGAGGCAGCGATGACCGCCACCCCCACACCGCACCCCGCCATCCGCCCGGACGCGTCACGCCGCGCCACTCTCGCGCTCCTCGCGCTCGCGGTCGGCGGCTTCACGATCGGCACCACCGAGTTCGCGTCGATGGGCCTCGTGCCCGACATCGCGTCCGACCTCGACGTCTCCATCCCCGCGACCGGGCACGTCATCACCGCCTACGCGCTCGGCGTCGTCGTCGGGGCGCCGCTCCTCACCGCGCTCGCCGCCCGACTGCCTCGCAAGGCCCTGCTGATCTGGCTCATGGCCGGGTACACCGTCGCGAACCTCGCCTCCGCGTTCGCCCCCGGGCTCGACGGGCTCCTCGTCGCGCGGTTCGTCGCGGGCCTCCCGCACGGCGCGTTCTTCGGGGTCGGCGCGGTCGTCGGGACGGCCGTCGTCGGGCCTGAGCGCCGCGGCCGCGCCGTGGCGACGATGATGACCGGCCTCACGATCGCCAACGTCGTCGGCGTGCCGCTCTCGACGTTCGTCGGGCAGCAGCTCGGGTGGCGGCTCGCGTTCGTCGTGGTCGGCGGGCTCGGCGCGCTGACCCTCCTCGGGCTCGCGCGCTTCGTCCCGCACGTCGACGCGGTGCCCGGCGCGAGCGTGCGCGGGGAGCTGGGCGCGCTGCGCAGCGGCCGGCTCTGGGTCACGGTCGTCGCCGCCGCGGTCGGGTTCGGCGGCCTGTTCGCCGTCTACACCTACATCGCCCCGACCGTGACGACCGTGACCGGGCTCTCCGACGACCTCGTCCCGGTCGTGCTCGCGGTCTTCGGCGTCGGGATGACGGTGGGCACGCTCATCGGCGGACGGCTCGTGGACCGCAGCGTCCTGCGGACGATGGTCGCCGCGTTCGCCGCGACCGCGGTCGCCCTCGCCGTCCTGGCGCTCGTACTGCAGTGGCCCGTCGGGGCGTTCGTCGGGCTGTTCCTCCTCGCGGCCACGTCGCAGGTGCTCGGCGTCGCGATGCAGACCCGGCTCATGGACCTCTCGCCGACCGCGCCCTCGCTCGGCGCGGCCCTCGCGCACTCGGCGCTCAACGTGGGCAACGCCGACGGCGCGTTCGTGGGCGGCCTCGTCATCGCGGCCGGGTGGGGCTATCGCGCCCCGGCGTGGGCGGGCGTCCTGCTGACGATCGCCGGCCTGGCGATCATCCTGGCGGCCGGGCGCTCGCGGGCCGAGCGCGCGGGGACGCCGCGCCTGCGGCGATGACGCCGCACGACGCGCGGTCGGGTGCCCCACGCCCCGAGACACCTCCCAGACTCAGCCGGTAGCGTGTGCGGCGACCTCCGTACGCGAGGCGTGACCAGCACCGACGCCCCGTGGGACGGGACGTCGCCCAGCGAGGGAGCAGCGGTGAGCCAGGCCCCGAACGTCAGTGCCGAGCCCGATGACGTGGACGTCGACGACGACCTCGACGACTACTCGCGACCGCTGATCCCGCACCCCCTCAAGGACCGCACGCTCGGCTGGATCCTGACGATCTTCGGCGGCATCGCCTTCCTGGCCGCGGGCACGCTGACGATCGACGACTGGAAGCTCGCGGAGAACCCGGACTACACGCCGTCGTGCTCGATCAACGTCTTCGTGACGTGCAGCGCGGCGATGCAGTCGTGGCAGGGCAAGCTCTACGGCTTCCCGAACCCGTTCCTCGGCATCGTGGCGTTCGCGATCGTCGTCACGGTCGGCGTCATCATGCTCACCGGCTTCCGGCCGCCGCGCTGGTTCCGGCTCGCGCTGCTCGCGGCGACGACCATCGGCCTCGGGCACGTCGTCTTCTTCGTCTGGACGACGATCTACCGGCTCGGCAAGATCTGCCCCTACTGCAGCGTCGTGTGGCTCTGCATGATCCCGATCTTCTGGTACCAGCTCGTGCACGCGATCCAGGAGCGCGCGATCCCGCTGCCCGAGAAGTGGCGCGGGGCGATCGTGCGGAACCGGACGATCGGCACGGTCGTGCTCTATGTCGCGCTGCTGCTGTGGGTCTTCGTCGGCCTGCGCGAGCCCATCGCCCAGACCTACTTCTGACCGGCGCCGACGCGGTGGACGGCCCGCCCGGGCTGTCCGTCGGCGCCGGTAAACTCCTGGTGTGACATCACCTGCCTCTTCCGTGCCCGCGTCCGACGAGCTCCCGTTCCGCTACACCCCGCAGCTCGCGGAGCGCATCGAGCTCGCGTGGCAGGACGAGTGGGCGCAGCGCGGCACGTTCTGGGCCGCGAACCCGGAGGGCCCGCTCACCGACGGCGAGGACCGCCACGCGGCGCCCGGGGCGCGCCCGTACTTCATCATGGACATGTTCCCGTACCCCTCGGGCGCGGGCCTGCACGTGGGGCACCCGCTCGGCTACATCGCGACGGACGTCGTCGGGCGGTACCGCCGGATGCGCGGAGACAACGTGCTGCACGCGCTGGGCTACGACGCGTTCGGCCTGCCCGCGGAGCAGTACGCGGTGCAGACGGGCCAGCACCCGCGCACCACGACCGAGGCGAACATCACCACGATGAAGCGCCAGCTGCGCCGCCTGGGTCTCGCGCACGACGAGCGCCGCTCGTTCGCGACGATCGACCCCGGCTACGTGCGTTGGACCCAGTGGATCTTCCTGCAGATCTTCAGCTCCTGGTACGACCCGGAGGTGGAGCGCCCGGACGGTGGCCGCGGGGCGGCCCGCCCCATCGCCGAGCTCGTCGAGTCCTTCGAGGCCGGTGCGCGCCCGACGCCGGACGGTCGGCCCTGGGCCGACCTCACCCCCGCGGAGCGCGAGGACGTGCTGGGCGGGTACCGCCTGGCGTACGTGTCGGACGCGCCCGTGAACTGGTGCCCGGGGCTCGGCACGGTCCTCGCCAACGAGGAGGTCACGAGCGACGGGCGTTCGGAGCGCGGCAACTTCCCGGTGTTCCAGCGCAGCCTGCGCCAGTGGAACATGCGGATCACGGCCTACGCCGACCGTCTGGCCGACGACCTCGACCTCATCGACTGGCCCGAGAAGGTCAAGTCCATGCAGCGGAACTGGATCGGCCGGTCCGAGGGCGCGCACGTGACGTTCGCGATCGGGGGCGTCGGGGACTCGAACGCGCGCGAGGTCGAGGTCTTCACGACCCGCCCCGACACGCTGTTCGGCGCGACCTTCATGGTCGTCGCGCCCGAGCACCCGCTGCTCGACGAGGTCCCGGCCGCGTGGCCCGACGGCACCAAGGACCTGTGGACGGGTGGGCACGACACGCCCGTCGCCGCGGTCTCCGCGTACCGGACGATGGCCGCGAGCAAGACGGCCGTCGAGCGGCAGGCCGACGCGCGCAGCAAGTCCGGCGTGTTCACGGGCCACCTGGCGACCAACCCCGTCAACGGCGAGCTGGTCCCGGTCTTCACCGCCGACTACGTCCTCATGGGCTACGGCACCGGCGCGATCATGGCCGTGCCGGGGGGCGACGAGCGCGACTTCGACTTCGCCCATGCCTACGGCCTGCCCGTCGTCTTCACGGTCGCCCCCGAGGGCGGGTTCGCCGACGGCTTCGAGGACGCGCCCGACGCCGCCTACACGGGCGACGGCCTGGTGCAGCGCTCGACAGCGCGCACCACCGCGGGCGACGAGCTCAGCCTCGACGGGCTGACCGTGCCCGAGGCCAAGTCGCGCATGATCGCCTGGCTCGAGGCCAACGGCGTCGGGCAGGGGACCGTGACCTACCGCCTGCGCGACTGGCTGTTCAGCCGCCAGCGCTACTGGGGCGAGCCGTTCCCGATCGTCTACGGCGAGGACGGCGCGCCCGTCGCGCTCCCGGACTCGCTGCTGCCGGTCGAGCTGCCCGACGTCCCGGACTACGCGCCGCGGACCTTCGCGCCCGACGACGTCACGTCGGCACCCGAGCCCCCGCTCGGCCGCAACGACGACTGGGTGAACGTCACGCTCGACCTCGGCGACGGCCCGAAGACCTACCGCCGCGAGACCAACACCATGCCCAACTGGGCGGGCTCGTGCTGGTACTACCTGCGCTACCTCGACCCGGCCGACCAGGCCGAGGCCGTGTCGCCCGAGCTGGAGAAGTACTGGCTCGGTCCCGACCACAACAACGGCGCGGGGAAGGCCGGCGGCGTCGACCTGTACGTCGGCGGCGTCGAGCACGCGGTGCTCCACCTGCTGTACGCGCGGTTCTGGCACAAGGTCCTGCACGACCTGGGCCACGTGAGCGCGCTCGAGCCGTTCCACACCCTGTTCAACCAGGGCTACATCCAGGCGTACGCGTACACCGACGCGCGCGGCCAGTACGTGACGGCGTCGGAGGTCGAGGAACACACCTCGGACTCGGGCGAGACCACGTACACGTGGCACGGCGAGCCCGTGAACCGCGAGTACGGGAAGATGGGCAAGTCGCTCAAGAACGTCGTCACGCCCGACGAGATGTACGAGCAGTACGGCGCCGACACGTTCCGCGTCTACGAGATGTCGATGGGCCCGCTCGACATGTCGCGCCCGTGGGAGACGCGCGCCGTCGTCGGGTCGCAGCGGTTCCTGCAGCGGCTGTGGCGCAACGTCGTCGACGAGGCGACGGGCGACGCCGTCGTCACGGACGAGGCCGCGGACGACGCGACCCTGCGACTCGTGCACCGCACCATCGAGGACGTCACCGTCGAGATGGAGCACATGCGCCCCAACACGGCGATCGCAAAGCTCATCACGCTCAACAACCACCTGACCGGCCTGGACCGCGTGCCGCGTGCCGCCGTCGAGCCGCTCGTCCTGATGACGGCGCCGATCGCGCCGCACATCGCGGAGGAGCTGTGGCGCCGCCTCGGCCACGAGTCGTCGCTCGCGCACGAGCCGTTCCCCGTCGCCGACCCGGCCTACCTCGTCGAGGAGACCGTGACGTGCGTCGTCCAGGTCCAGGGCAAGGTGCGCGCACGGCTGGAGGTGCCGCCGTCGATCGACGAGGACGCGCTGCGCGAGCTCGCGCTCGCCGACGAGAACGTGCAGCGGCACCTCGACGGCCGCGGGGTGCGCACCGTGATCGTGCGCGCGCCGAAGCTCGTCAACGTCGTCCCGGCCTGACCCCGGAGCCGTCGTGGCGAGGGTGGAGGGCGCGTACGAGCGCGCCCGGCGCGCGTTCGCGAGCCCGATGCTTGCGCTCCTGCACAAGCAGCGGGCGCCGCTGGTCGTGACGTTGCTCGGTGCCCTGTTCGGGGCCGAGCGGTCGGCCGTGCCCGTCGCCGACGCGCACACCGAGCTCGACGACGCCCTCGCCGGGCTGCGCGCGAGCGGTTTCGACGACGTCCCCGACGCGTCGGCGCGCGAGCTGTGCCGGCAGTGGGTCGCGGAGAGCTGGCTGCTGCGCCAGGTCGGCGACGACGGCGCCGAGGAGTACCGGCTGACCGCGCACGCCGTCGAGGCGCTCGAGGTCGCGGCGCGGGCCGGCGGGCCACGGACGCGGGTCTCGCACTCGCGGATCCGGACCCTGCTGGAGGCCGTCGAGCACCTCGCGCAGGAGGCCGACCCGGACGTCGAGAACCGGGTCGCGCGCCTCGAGCTCGAGATCGGGCGGCTGACGGCGGAGCGCGACCGCCTGCGGTCCGGGGCGCCGCTCGACCTGACCGACGACGACCAGCTCGTCGAGGAGGCCGAGAACGTCCTGTTCCTCGTCCGCGAGCTGCCGGCGGACTTCGCGCGCGTCGGGGAGAGCATCAAGGCGCTCCAGCGGGGCGTCGTCGAGGCGCTGCGGCAGGACGAGCGGCCTACGGGCGAGGTCCTCGAGGCGTACCTTGAGCAGGCGGAGCGGCTGCTGGACGCGACCCCCGAGGGGCGCGCGTTCGCGGGCGCCATGCGCCTGCTCGCCGACACGGACCGTCTCGACGCGCTCGCGGACCAGCTCGACCTCGTCCTGGAGCATCCGTTCGCGCAGCACCTCGACCCGGAGCGCCGGGCGGAGCTGCGCGCGATCACCCGTCAGATCGAGGCCGGTCTGGGCGCCGTGCTGACCCAGCAGCGCCGTACGTCCCACATCATCACGACCCAGGTGCGCCACCACGACCCGCTGCGCGACCGGCAGGTCGACGACCTCCTGCGCGACGCCGTCGCCGCCCTCGGCGCGTGGTTCCCGGGCTCGCGTCGCGGGCAGGACGTCGAGGCGCTGCGCCGTCTGCCGCGCGCCGACGTCGGGCGGCTGCGCGAGACGCCGTACGCGCCCGGGCGCGCCCCTGCGCCCGACGCCCTCACCGTGTGGGACGACGAGGGCGACCTCGACGCCGCCGGCGACCTCCAGGACGCGCGGGCGTGGGGCGGGCCGCACTACGGGCGGATCGCCGCGCTGCTCGCGGCACGTGCGGGAGACTCCGAGCCCGCCACCGACCTGGCCGAGCTGTTCGAGTCCGGTCCGACGGACCTCCGGCGCCCCGTCGACCTGCTCGGCTACCTCGAGCTCGTGCCCGCCCCGGCTGCGATACCGCCCGGGGAAGGGGCCGAGGTGTCCGTCGTGACCGCCGTCCGCCCCGACGGGACCACGCGGCGCCTCGCGTTCGCCCGCACCGACGTCGGCCTCGACACCGCGGCCCACGACGTCCCCGTACCGCACGACGACCCGGAAGGAGCCCGATGAGCGAGACCGCCCACGAGCCCGTCGAGCAGCCCGTCGAGCCGGCAGCGGGGGAGGCCGCCGACGACGTCGTCGCGGGTTCCGCCACGGCCACGACCCTGGAAGCCGACGAGAGCGCGGAGGCCGACCCGGCGGCCGAGGCCGGGTTCGTCGCGCCGCGCCCCGCGGAGGCCGACCTGCCCGTGCTGTTCGCGGGCGACACCGGCACCCTCGAGCCCGACGTGCGCGAGGTCCTCGTGCGGCTCCTGCGGCAGCGGTACCTGTCGGCCGAGGCGCAGCCGTCGCACTGGCGGACGCTGCTCGCGCACCAGCCGGTGATCGAGTCGCGGCTCCACGATCTCTACGTGCGGCTCGTCGTCGACCACGACCGGGGGCTCGCCTTCAAACGCCAGGTGCGCGACGCGGACGTCCCCGTGCCGGTGCTGCTGCGCGACGAGCCGTACTCGCGCGTCGAGACGGTGCTCCTCGTCCATCTGCGGGCGCTGTACCAGCGCGAGCGTGGCGCGGGGGAGGCCGCGGCCCGCGTCGACCTCGAGGAGCTCGAGCAGACCGCGCTGAGCTTCGCCGACCCGACGTCGTCGAACCTGGCGGTCCGCCAGCGGGAGATCCGGTCCGCGGTCGCGCGGCTGGTCCGTGAGCGGATCCTCGAGGAGGAGAGCCAGGGCCGGTACCGCGTGCTGCCCATCGTCGACGTCGTGCTGTCCGTGGACCGGCTCACCGAGCTGACCCGCTGGCTGCGCGAGGACACCGGGCGGCGCGAGCACAGCGGGGGCGACGGCGCCGGCGACGACGTCGTTCCCGACGACGAGTCCGAGCCGGACGAGCTGGAGGTGCTCGCATGAGCCTCATGGCGGACACGCTGTTCGGGCTGGTTCCCGTCGCGTCGACGGGGCAGCAGTGGACGGCCCGCGACCTGCAGGTCGTCAACTGGGGCGGCTACGAGGGCCGCCACCGGGTCCGGCTCGCTTCGAGCGCGACCCTCGTGTCCGGCGCGTCGGGCTCGGGCAAGTCGACCCTGCTCGACGCGTACGTGGCGTTGATGATGCCGCACACGACGCCGTTCAACGGGGCGTCGAACGGCGGCGTCGTCGGGCGGCCGCGCGGCAAGGACCAGCGCAACGTCATCTCGTACGCGCGTGGCAAGGTCGACGAGTCGCGGACCGAGGCCGGGACCCGCGAGCGCGTCCTGCGTGGGGCCGACGCCGACACCTGGTCTGCGGTCGCGATGACGTGGGCCGACCAGGACGGCCGCCTCTTCACGGCGGTCCGTGCCTGGTACGTGCCGTCCGCGGCGCAGCGCGTCGACGACGTCGTCGCGGTCCGTGCGACCTTCGACGGCGACCTCGACCTCGCGGAGCTCGCTCCGGCGGCGGCCGTGCGGTTGCGCCGGGCCGAGCTCACGGCGCTCGGGCTCGTCCTGCACGACACCGACCGCGACTTCACCGCGCGCCTGCACGCGACGCTCGGCATCGGGGCCGCGGGCGGCGGGACCAAGGCGATCGGCCTGCTCGCGCGCATCCAGGCCGGCCAGCAGATCACGACGGTCGACGCCCTCTACAAGGCGATGGTCCTCGAGGAGCCCGAGACGCTCGCGGCCGCGGACGCCGCCGTCGAGCAGTTCGACAACCTCGCGGAGGTCCGCGAGCGCATGCTGGTCGCGCGTCGCCAGGTCCGGGCGCTCCGGCCGATCCGTGAGCACCGCGAGACCGTCGACGCCGCGCGCGCCCGGATCGCCGTCGTCGACGCGGTCGGCTCGCCCGACGACGTCGCGTCGCCCCTGGCGGTCTGGCGCGACGGGCGCCGGCTCGACCTCCTGCGGGACGCCGAGGGCGCCGCGCGCTCCCGGCACCGCGAGCTCGTCGAGCGGGCCGAGGGCACGCGTGCCGCGGTCCTGGCGGCCGAGCACGAGCACGACGCGCTCCGCGACGCCGTCCGTGCCCAGGGCGGGGACCGCCTCGAGGTCGCCCGGCGCGAGCGCGAGCGCGCGGAGGAGCACCTCGCGCGCGTGCGCGCCGAGAGGGCCGGCCTGGACCGCTGGCTCGGTCAGGTCGAGGTCGAGGTCGGCTCGCGCGCCGACCTCGACCGGCAGCGGGCGGCGTCCCGGGCCTTCGTCGCGCAGGTCGACGACCGGCGTGGGGCGCTGCGCGACGAGCGGCTCGCGGCCTACGAGGCGGCGTCGCGTGCCCGTGCCGAGGTGGACCGCCTGGAGCGCGAGCACGCGTCGCTGTCACTGCGTCGCGGCAACGTGCCCGACGAGCTGCACCGGGCCCGTGTGGTGCTCGCCCAGGCCGCCGGGCTCGAGGTCGAGGAGCTGCCGTTCGTCGCCGAGCTGCTCGAGGTGCGCACCGAGCACGAGCACTGGCGCGACGCGATCTCGCTCGCGCTGGGCGGGTTCGCGCTCACCCTCGTCGTGGACGACGCGCGGCTGGCCGCGTTCCGTGCGGCGATCGACGCCGTGCCTTCGGGCGTCCGGCTGCAGTTCGAGGGGGCGACGACCGGGCTCCCGTCCACCGGGACGCCCGACCCGCGGACGCTTCCGGGCCGCGTCGACGTGCGCCAGGGACCGTTCGCGGGTTGGCTCGCCGAGCGGCTCGAAGAACGCTTCGCGTACGTGTGCGTCGACGACGCGCGCGACCTCGCCCGGCACCCGCGCGCCCTGACCCGGACCGGGCAGACGTCCGACGGGCGCCGGGGCGCGCACGGCGGCGGCGGACGCGCGAGCGTGCTCGGGTTCTCGAACTCGCGGCGGCTCGCGGAGCTCGCGGCGGACGTCGAGGCGGCCCGCGAGGAGCGCCGGCTCACCGCCGAGCGCGCGACCGGCGTCGACCAGCGCGCCGAGGCGCTCGAGGAGCAGCGCGCCGCGCACGCCCAGATCGCCGAGGCGACCTGGGAACGGGTCGACGTCGCGGGCGCCGCGCGGGCAGTCGCGGAATGGGAGTCGCGCCTCGAGGACCTGCGCACCGGGTCCGAGGACCTCCGGGCCCTCGAGGCCCGGGTCCGAGAGTCGGGTGCCCGGCTCGACGCGCTCCGCAAGGACGCCGCGCGTGCCGAGGTCGACCGGGACGCCGCGCACGCCACCTGGGAGCGCCTGACGGATGCCGTCGACGCGTGCCAGGAGGCGCTCGACCGGGCAGCGGAGAAGGGCGTGGAGGCCACGGCGGTCCAGGGCGAGTACCTCGACGGTGTCCTCGAGACGTTGCTCGGCGCCCACGAGGGACCGGTGACGCTCGAGCGCTTCGACGCCGCCGTCCGCGGGGTCGGGTCCGAGCTCGCCCACGAGCGTGCGCTGGCCGTCGCAGCCGAGGAGCGGGGGACGGACGCGCTCCGCGCCACGTTCACCCACTTCGTCGAGCAGTGGCCCAACCCCGATCTCGGGACCGATCCCGACGCCTCGTACGGCGACTTCGCGCGCCTGCTCGACGTGGTGGAGGCCGAGGGGCTGCACGAGCTCGAGGCGCGCTGGTCGCGCAGCCTCACCCAGCTCTCCGGCAACGACCTCACCGCGCTCCACGCGGCGATGAGCCGGGCGGTCCGCGAGATCACCGAGCGCATCGCGCCCGTCAACGAGATCCTCGCGCAGCTGCCCTTCTCCGACGACGACCACCGCCTCCGCATCGACGCCCGCCTGGTCGAGTCGAACGTCGTCGGACGGTTCCGCAAGGAGCTGCGCGAGGCCGCGGCCGCCCTCGGGCCCGAGGCCACGGACGCCGAGCGGGAGGCGCGGTTCACGCGCATGGCCCGCGTCGTGGACCGCCTGCGCCGGACCGGGCCGGACTTCGCGGACCTCGTCGACGTGCGCCGTCACGTCCGCGTGAGCGCGGAGAAGGTGGACCTCGCCGGGAACCACGTGGCGCTCTACGACCACATCGGCGAGAAGTCCGGTGGTGAGTCGCAAGAGCTGGTCGCGTTCATCGTGGGTGCCGCGCTGCGGTACCAGCTCGGCGACGCCGCCGCCGACCGCCCCCGGTACGCGCCCGTCTTCCTCGACGAGGCGCTCATCAAGGCCGACGCGCGGTTCGCCGGGCGTGCCGTCGGAGCCTGGCGCGGGCTGGGCTTCCAGCTCGTCATCGGTGCGCCGCTCGACAAGGTCGGCGCTCTCGAGCCGTACGTCGACGCCGCCTACCAGGTGGTCAAGGACGGCGACGGGCGCTCGCGGGCGCTCGCAGTCGTCGGCGTGGACGCAGCCGCTCGGACGTGACCGCCGAGTGTGACGCCCGCGTGGTCGGGTGCACGGGTGGGCGCGGGCAGCTGGTTCGGGCTGTCGTGCTTCGGCCCCGGGGGGCCGTGCGCACTCTCTGACGCCCTTCACCACCTCCCCGCGCCCGCCCGCTCCGTCGTTCGCCTCGCCATCCTTTCGCCGAGGGCGACGCCCCGTTCGCCGACGGTGACGCTGTGTTCGTCGAGGGTGACGCTGCGTTCGTCGAGGGTGACGCTGCGTTCGCTGACGGTGACGCTGTGTTCGCTGACGGCGCCGGCGGGGTGAACGCGCCGAGATATCGCTGTCTTCTTCGGTTGACGGGGCGATGTCGGCCAGACGTGAGCGTCGACCTGGCGATCTTTGTTGCTCGTGGGCCCCGAAGGGCAACCAACATCGCCAGGTCAGCGAACTGGGGCGTCACCCTCGACGAACACAGCGTCACCGTCGGCGAACGGGGCGTCACCGTCGGCGAACTCGCGCGTCGCACTCGGCAGGGCGACCCGTGCGGGGTCTGGTGCCAGCATCGAGGCATGACTCGTTTCGCGATCGACGCCCCCGTCGCGCTCCGACTCGTGCGTGGCACCGCCACCGTGGCCGAGGGGCACCAGCTCGTCGGTGCCGCGGCGCTCCGCTCGGACGCGATGGCGATTCTCTACTCCGAGGTCCGCGTCGGAAGCCTCGCCGAGAAGGACGCCCGCACCCTGCTCGAGGGCGTGGCGGGCCTCAAGATCCGGCTGCTCGGGGACCGGGGATCCCGGGCCCTCGCGTGGCGCATCGCGACGGCGCGCGGGTGGGACGACGTCCGGCGCGCGGAGCTGCTCGCGGTCGCGAGCCTGCAGGCCGACGCTCTCGTCACCGAGGACGCCGCCCTTGCGGCGGACGCCGACGGGATCGTGCCGCTCGCGAGCGTGGGGGACCTCGCTCGCTAGCGACGGTCCCCGTCAGGCGCGCGTGCGGGGGCGCGCCGCCGGACGGCGTCGGCGGACGCGATGCACGCGTCGCACGCGGGCGTGCTTCTCGTGCGCCTGCACCGACGCCTCGGTCTCGAGCGGGAGGCCCGGCTGGGGCACGACGGCCTCGGCGACGAGCGACGCCTCGGCGGACGCCTCGAGCACGGCGGGGTCGACCGTGGCGGGAGCCGCGGTGCCGGCGCGGCCGAGCTCGCGGTGGCACACGACGTACGCGGGCACGAGCAGCAGCACCGAGCCGATCCACGCCAGCGGGTTGCTCCAGACGATCCCCGAGTACCCGAGCGCGCCGCCGAGCACGATCGCCGCGCCCACGCGCATGACGAGCTCCAGGATGCCGGAGAGCGTCGGCACGAGGGTTCGCCCGAGCCCCTGGAGGGCGCCGCGCAGCACGAACAGGACGCCGAGCGCCGAGTACAGGGCGCCGTTGACGCGCAGGAAGTGCGCCGCCATCGACGTCACCTGCGGCTCGCCGGGGCCGACGAACAGCTCGACGAGGTCGCTGCCGAACGCCACGAGGACGGCGCCCAGCACGACGGATCCGACGACGGCCACGGCCACGGACTGCACGACGCCGGAGCGGATCCGGTCGGGGCGCCCGGCGCCGTGGTTCTGCGCCGCGTAGGTGGACACGGCGAGGCCGAGGGAGCCGAGCAGAGCCACGGCGAGCGAGTCCACGCGGGTGGCCGCGGTGTAGGAGGCGACGGCGGTCGCGCCGAGCTCGTTGAGCTTGAGCTGCACGGTCAGGGTCCCGATCGCGATGATCGAGGCCTGCAGCCCCATGGGGACGCCGAGCCGCAGGTGGTGGGCGAGCTCGGCGGGAGCGCGAAGCGCGGCGCGCAGGTCGGCCCGGCCGAGGTGCAGTGTGGGAACCCGGCGCCGCACGTGGACGACGCAGAGCAGCACCGAGACGGCCTGGGAGGTGATCGTTGCGAGCGCGGCGCCCCCGACGCCCAGCCCGGCAAACCCGACGAGCCCGACGACGAGCGCGCCGTTGAGCACGCAGCTCACCACGAGGAACACGAGCGGGGTGCGGGAGTCGCCGATGGCCCGGATGATCGCGGCGAGGTAGTTGAAGAACATGGTCGCGGCAGCGCCGGCGAAGCTCACGGTCGCGAAGGTCGTGGCGTCGTCGAGCAGGGCCGCGGGGGTGCGCAGCGCCTCGAGCGCGGGGCGCGCGAGCGCGACGGCGCCCACGGTGATCACGAGGCTCGAGGCCGCGGTGAGGATCGCCCCGGCGGCGACGGAGCGCCTGACGGCGGCGAGGTCGCCGGCGCCGAACGCCTGCGCCGTCGGGATGGCGAAGCCGGAGGTCATGCCCCACGCGAAGCCGAGGAGGAGGAACAGGAGGCTGCCGGTCGAGCCGACGGCGGCGAGCGCGTCGACGCCGAGGTGGCGGCCGACGACGAACGCGTCGGTGACCTGGTAGAGCTGCTGGACGACGTTGCCGACGAACAGCGGGATCGCGAACACGAGGACGACACGCCACGGGCGACCGGACGTGAGGGCATGGGCCATGAAGGACGGGGCTCCTGGGGAGGCACGGGCCGGTGGGCGCGACGGCGTGGCCGCGGGTCGGCGGGAGAAGTCGGGGGAGGTCGTGCGGGGGACGCTCGTCGTGGGGCGATCCGTCCGGCCGCAGGCATCATCGTATCGTTTCGACCTGCGGCCGTCGAGCCGTTTCACGCATGTCACGTGCGGACTTCTTGGACGCGTCGTCAGCGGCGCCGCGTCCCGAACACGCTGCGCGTGATCTCGCGCCCGAGCGTCGTCGCCATCGACCCGAGGAGCTTGTCGAGCGGGCTCTGCGCGGTCGACCGGCGCGTCCCGCCCGAGCCCGAGCCCGTTCGCGCCCTGGCCGCGTCGCGCTCGAGCTTCGCCTGCATCTTCGCGAGGTCGTCGGCCTGCTTCTCGGCCTGCTTCGCGGCCTCCTTCTCCGCGGTCGCCTGCTCCTTGGCCGCCGCCTCGGCCGCGGCCGCCTGGTCCGCCGCGGCCTGCTGCGCCTCGACCCGCTGCGCCAGCAGCTCGTACGCCGACTCGTTGTCGACCGCGGTGCCGTACTGCGCCTGCAGCGGGGAGGCGGCCACGATCCCGGCGAGCGTCGCGCCGGGCGCGGGGTCCATCGACGACTGCGGCGCACGCACCCGCGTCCACGCCACCGGCGCGGGCGCGCCCTTCTCGGTGAGGACCGTCACCACGGCCTCACCGGTGCCCAGCGACTGCAGGAGCTGCTCCAGGTCGTACGGGGACGTCGGGAACGTGCGGACCGCGGCCCGGAGCGCCGCGGCGTCGTCGGGCGTGAAGGCCCGCAGCGCGTGCTGGACGCGGTTGCCCAGCTGGGCGAGGACGTCGGCGGGGACGTCCTTGGGGCTCTGGGTGATGAAGAAGACGCCGACGCCCTTCGAGCGCACGAGCCGGACGGTCTGGACGATCTGCTCGAGGAACGCCTTCGACGCCCCGTCGAACAGCAGGTGCGCCTCGTCGAAGAAGAACACCAGCCTGGGCTTGTCCGGGTCCCCGACCTCCGGGAGGTCGTGGTAGAGGTCCGCGAGGAGCCACATGAGGAACGTCGAGAACAGCGCGGGGCGGTCCTGGACGGCAGGCAGCTCGAGGCACGACACCACGCCGCGCCCGTCGGGCGCCGTCCGCAGGAGCGCGGCCGTGTCGAACGCGGGCTCCCCGAAGAACACGTCAGCGCCCTGCGCCTGCAGCCCCACGATCTCGCGCAGGATCACGCCCGCCGTCGCCGCCGACAGCCCGCCGATGCCCTTGAGCTCGGCCTTGCCGTCGTCCGAGGTGAGGTACGCGATGGTCGACTCCAGGTCCTTGAGGTCGAGCAGCGCGAGGCCCTGCGTGTCGGCCCAGTGGAAGATCAGCCCCAGGCTCGACTCCTGCGTGTCGTTGAGGCCCAGCACCTTCGACAGCAGCAGCGGCCCGAAGTCCGTGACGGTCGTCCGCACCGGGACGCCGTCGCCGAGCCCCCCGAGGGAGTAGAACTCCGCAGGGAACGCCGTCGGCGACCAGTCCTGCCCGATCGACGCCGCACGCTCCGCGACCTTCGGGTTGTCCGCGCCGACGACGGCCAGGCCCGACAGGTCGCCCTTGATGTCCGCGAGGAACACGGGCACGCCCGCCGCCGACAGCCCCTCGGCCATGCCCTGGAGCGTCTTGGTCTTGCCCGTTCCCGTCGCGCCGGCGACCAGCCCGTGCCGGTTCAGCATCGACAGCGCGAACCCGACCTGCACGCTCGCGTCCGGCGCCGGGTCCGTCGTGCCCCCGTCCGTCCCGTCGGCGCTCGCCAGCAGCGCGCCGAGGGGCAACGTGCCGCCTTGGTACGCGTACGCGGTCCGCACCTGGTCGCGGTAGCCGCCCGCGCCCGGTTCCGGCTTCCTCGCGGGCTTGCCGGGCTCCGCGTCCGACGACGGCGCAGCGGCCGCGGCGTCCGTCTCGCCCGGGGCGTCGCCCGGCGGAGGCTCGGTGGCGGGCGCCTCGGGGGTCGCACCGGACGACCGTGCGAGCGCGGCGTCGAGGGCGGCCTGGGCGGCTGCCGCCTTGGCCTCCGCCGCGTCGGCGGCAGCCTGCGCCGCGGCGGCGCGGAGTGCGGCGATGTCGTCCGGGCCCGGGGCGTCGTCGGCCATGTCTCGCATCCTAAGGTGGAGGTGATGAGCCCGCTCCGTCGCCGCGCCAGCGGCCCCGTCCGTGTCGTCACCGACTCCACGGCGTCCTTCCCCGACGCGCCCGACCCGCTCCGGGACCTCGTCGAGGTCGTGCCGCTGACGGTCGTCGTCGACGGTGTCGCCGCGCGCGAGGGCGAGGACATCACGCCCGACGAGATCGCCGGCGCGCTCGGGTCCGGGGCGCGGGTCACGACCTCGCAGCCGTCGCGGGCCGCGTTCGAGGCCGCGTACGAGCGTGCCGCCGACGACGGGGCGTCGGGCGTCGTGTCCGTGCACCTGTCCGGCGAGCTGTCGGGGACCGTCCACCAGGCGGCCGCGGCGGCCGCGACGGCCCGGCTCCCGGTGCGCGTCGTCGACTCGCGGTCCGCCGCGATGGCCCTGGGGTTCGCGGCCCGCGAGGCGGCCCGCGCCGCGCGAGACGGGGCGCCGGGCCACGCGGTCGCCCGGCGCGCCATGCAGGTCGCGACCTCCGGGCGCGCCGTCTTCCTGGTCGACTCGCTCGACCACCTGCGCCGCGGCGGGAGGCTCTCGGCTCCCGCGGCGGCGCTCGGGACCGTCTTCGGGGTCCGGCCGCTGCTCACGCTGCGCGACGGCCGGATCGAGCTGGTCGAGCGCATCCGCACCCGGCGCGCGGCGATCGAGCGGATGCTCGAGGTCGCCGTGGCGTCGGTCGAGCGCCGGACCGACCCGGCGCTCGCGGTCCACTACGTGGGCGTGCACGAGCCGGCGTTCGAGCTCGCGCGCGAGCTCGAGGAGCGCGCCGGGCACGCGGTCCTCGTGTCGCCCGTGAGCGCGGTCCTCGGTGCCCACACCGGTCCCGGCACTCTCGCGGTCGTCGTCACGGACCTGGCCGAGACCTCGGCGCGTGCGGCCCGCGACAAGCGCTGACGGCCGACGCCGTTCCTGTGGGTCGTCGCGTCCGTCCACCGGCCCCGTCCGCGCCGAACCGCTCGGGGCTCGTCGCGCCTAACGTCGCCGCGTGCCCCGAACACCCCCGCCCGACGCCCGGGACCGCGTGCGCCGGCTGGCCGAGCCGGACGTCCCGTGGAACCCGGTCCGGACCGAGCCGGCCGACGGTAGAAGCCACCCGGACGGAGACGACCTCCCCACCTCCGGCCCGGAGCTCCTCCCGGGCGACGCCGTCGACGGGCCGTCTGGCCGCAGCCGTTCCGACAGGCCCGTCGACGACGGTGACCCGGGTGCGGACGACGCCGTCCTCGCGGCGCGGTTCCGCGCCGGAGCGCTGGGTGCCGTGTCCGCCGCCTACGCGTCCGCGCACGGCCAACCGGTCGGCGCCGAGCTCGGCCGGTCGACGGGCCGTCGGCGCTGGGCGGTCCAGGCGCGGTCCGCGACCCTCGTGCTCGCCGTCCTGGTGGCCGTGGGGGCGGCGGTCGCCACGGTCGCGGTCTCGCGGGGCGCCGGAGCGCCGACCGGTCGCCTGAGCGCGGCCGTCGACGTGCCCACCCCGCGGGCGTCGTCCGGAACGGTGGCCGCGGCGACCGAGCCGGGCGCCGGGGCGACGGCTCCCGCCGGCACCGGCGCCACGGGGGAGGGCGCCGGTGCGGAGAAGATCCTCGTGCACGTCGTCGGGGCGGTCCGCCGCCCGGGCCTGGTCCACCTCGCCGCCGGCGCCCGGCTCGAGGACGCGGTCGAGGCGGCGGGCGGCCCGACGTCGTCGGCTCAGCTCGACGCCGTGAACCTCGCCGGGGTGGTGACCGACGGCGAGCAGGTCCGCGTCCCGCGCCGTGGCGAGACGCCGGCGTCGCCGGTGGGCGCGGCGCCCGGGACGGGGGCGGCGGCCGATCCGGGGTCGACCGGTGCGACGTCGCCCGGCGCTACCGGCGCTCCCGTCGACCTCAACACCGCGGACGCGGCGGCGCTCGACGCACTCCCGGGGGTGGGCCCGGTGCTCGCTCAACGGATCATCGACCGGCGCACCCAGAGCGGCCCGTTCACGAGCGTCGACCAGCTCGACGAGGTCTCCGGCATCGGGCCGACGATGCTCGCGCGGCTCCGCGACCTGGTGCGGGTGTGAACGCGGCACGACGCCCGCCCCTCGACCTCCGCCTCGCGCCCGCCGCCCTGGGGGTCTGGCTGGCGTGCTGGTGGGCGTGCGGGAGCGACGCCCGGGACGTGGCGACCGCAGCCGCCGGCGTGCTCGTCGTGGGGGCCGGCGCGGCGCTCGCGGTGCCCTGTGCGGCGGCGGCGCTCGACGGGTGGGGCAGCCGCAGGCGGGCGGCGTGGCGCGGCGCTCGGCGCGGTTCCGCCGGGCCCGTGGCGCCAGCGGTCGCGCTCGCGCTCGGAGCGGTCGTGGTCGCGCTGACCGCCTGCGCCGTGCAGCTCGCGGTGCGGGACCGGTCCGGCCTCGCGGTGCGTGCGGCCGAGGGCAGGGTCGTGACGCTCGACGCGACGGTGCGCGACGACCCCACGCCGCTCCGGTCCGCCTGGGGCCAGGACGTCGTCCTCGGGGCGCTCGACGTCACCGCCGTCGACGACGGTGCCCGCGCCTGGCGCGCGGCCGCACCCGTGCTGGTACGCGGCGACCCGGCCTGGTCGGCCCTCGCGGTCGGCACCCGCGTGACCGTCACGGGCCGACTGGGCCCCGCGGACCCCGGCGAGCGCGACGTCGCCGTGCTCGTGCCCGTCCGCGCGCCCGTCGTCCGAGCCTCGCCGCCCGACCCGGTCGCAGCCGCGGACGCGCTGCGCTCCGGTCTCATGGCCGTGACCGACGACCTGTCGCCGCAGGCCCGGGCGCTCGTCCCCGGCGTCGCGGTCGGCGACGTGACGCGCCTGTCCGACGACCTCGACGCCGCGATGCGGACCGTGGGCCTCACGCACGTCACCGCCGTGTCGGGCGGGCACTTCGCGATCGTCGTGGCGACGCTCAGCGGGCTGTGCGCCCTGCTCGGGCTGGGGCGGTGGCCGCGGCTCGCCGTGCTCGCCCCCGCCACCGCCGGCTTCGTCCTGCTCGTCCGGCCCGACCCCAGCGTGGTGCGCTCCGCCGCGATGTGCGCCGTCACGCTGGCCGGAGCCGCGCTCGGTCGTCCCGCGCGAGCAGTCCCGGCTCTCGCCGCGTCGGTCGTGGTGCTCCTCGTCGCCGACCCCTGGCTGGCGCGCGCGTTCGGGTTCGTGCTCTCCGTCGCGGCGACCGCCGGCATCGTGCTGCTCGCGGGCCCCCTCGCCCGGCGGCTGTCGTCGTGGCTGCCCCGCTCGCTCGCGCTGGTCGTCGCGGTCCCCGTGGCGGCGCAGGCGGCGTGCGGCCCGGTGCTGGTCCTGCTCTCGCCCGCGGTGTCCCTCTGGGCGGTCCCCGCGAACCTCGTGGCCGACCCGGCGCTCGCGCCGGCGACGGTGCTGGGCGTCCTGGCGACCCTCGTGGCGCCGGTGTGGCCGTCGGGTGCGCACGTCCTCGCATGGTGCGCGGGCTGCGCCACGTGGTGGATCGCCCGCGTCGCGACGACGGCGGCCGGCCTGCCAGGGGCGAGCGTGCCGTGGGTCGGCGGTCCGGCCGGGGCTGTGCTGCTCGGGGTCGCGACCACGGCCGCCGGCGTCGCCCTGTGGAACTGGCGCGCGGTCGCGGGCGCCGCCGGCCTGCGGGTGCCGTGGGCTCCTGGGGCGCGCCCGTCGCTGACTGGGTGGTCGTGGGCGGCCCGTGGCACGCTACGGGCATGCCTGCAGCGACCCGACCGGCCCGCCGCTCCGCCGGCTCCCGTCCTGCCCGCACGGGCGTCACCGCCGCCGAGCTGACGCTGGCCCCCGTCATCCTCGTGAGCGGTCCGGAGAGCCTCCTCGCCGACCGCGCGGTCGAGCGGGCCGTCGCGCTCGCGCGTGAGGCGGCGGGCACCGAGGGCCTCGAGCGCATCGACGTCTCCGGGCCCACGTACGAGCCGGGCCGGCTCGCTGTCGCGACCAGCCCCTCGCTGTTCGGCGAGCCGCGCGTCGTGGTCGTCGACGACGCCCAGCTCGGCACCGACGCGCTCGTCACCGAGGTCGGCGAGTACGTCGCGGCGCCCGAGGCCGACGTGACCCTCGTCGTCGTGCACCGGGGCGGGCAACGCGGCAAGCGCATGCTCGACGCGATCAAGGCGGCCGGCGCACCCGTCGTGGGCTGCGACGCGCTCAAGCGCGACTCCGACAAGGAGGACTTCGTCCGCGCCGAGTTCCGCGCGGCCGGGCGGCGCATCGACGCTGAAGCGGTGCAAGGGCTCGTCGCAGCGCTCGGCAGCGACCTGCGGGAGCTCGCGTCCGCGTGCTCGCAGCTCGTCGCCGACACGTCGGGCACGGTCACGACCGCGGTGGTCGACCGCTACTACGGCGGCCGCATGGAAGTGACGGGCTTCCGGGTCGCCGACGCCGCGGCCGCCGGTCGCGCTGCCGACGCCGTGACGCTCCTTCGCCACGCGCTGGCGTCGGGCGTCGACCCGGTCGTCGTGGTCGCAGCGCTCGCGCTCAAGCTGCGCCAGCTCGCCAAGGTCGCTGCGACACGCGGAGCGGGCGGGCCGCGACCGCAGGACCTGGGGCTCGCGCCATGGCAGCTGGACCGGGCGCGCAAGGAGCTCGTCCGGTGGACTCCTGAGGGGCTCGCGACCGCGATCACGGCGGTCGCGCGGGCCGACGAGGAGGTCAAGGGCGGAGGCCGCGACCCCGTGTTCGCGGTCGAACGCGCCGTGCTCACCGTCGCGCGCGCCACCGGCCGGTAAACGCTCCGTCGTCCCTCGGACACCGGGGGTTACCATTGTCCGGCAACGAGGACGTGCGCCCGTGGGTCCCCGTCTGCGGTCGTGCGGCGGAACATGGCAGGAAGAAGGGGGCTGCGCATGTCCCAGCTCGGCCGCGACGTCGTGCGCGTCCGCCCGCGATCGGCTCGAGCGCTCGGCCGTGAGGCCCTGCTCGTCGTCGCGGTGTACGCGGTGTACTCCGTCATCCGGAACCTGGCACCGCAGCGCAGCTCGCTGGCCGAGCACAACGCGTGGAACGGCCTCCGGCTCGAGGAGAGCCTGCGCATCGACGTCGAGCACGGGATCAACGACTTCGTCGTCGCCCACCCGTGGATCGCGGTGCCCGCCAACTACTTCTACGCGACGCTCTTCCTGCCCGCGGTGATC
Source organism: Luteimicrobium sp. NPDC057192 (assembly GCF_042670205.1). NCBI lineage: Bacteria > Bacillati > Actinomycetota > Actinomycetes > Micrococcales > Luteimicrobium > Luteimicrobium sp. NPDC057192. The sequence goes on from NZ_JBHUWD010000016.1 coordinate 75,745, forward strand.
GGGACCCTCGTCTGGCTGTGGATCCGCCGACCCCAGGTGTACTCGCACTACCGCACGGCGCTCGTCGTGATGACGCTCATCGGGCTGATCTGCTTCTGGCTCTACCCGCTCGCGCCTCCGCGCCTGCTCCCAGGCGCCGGGTTCGTCGACACCGTCCCGTACTTCCACACCTGGGGCATGGACTCGAGCGGCCCCAGCAACGCCGGCGTCTCCAACCAGTACGCCGCGATGCCGTCCCTGCACTTCGGGTGGTCGCTGTGGTGCGGCACCACGCTGTGGCGCTGCGCGAGCCGCGTCTGGCAGCAGGTCGTGGGCTTCCTCTACCCCCTGCTCACGCTGCTCGTGATCCTCGCGACGGCCAACCACTACCTGCTCGACGCCGTCGCCGGCGCGGTCGTGTTCCTCGCCGCTGACCGGCTCGTCACCGTCGTCGAGCGCCGGCGCGTCGGTGTCCCGGAGGCGCGGCGCGGCTGAACTCGCCATCGCCGGTGGTGACGCCTGCAGGTCCGGTTCGCGGGTGGGTGCGGCGAGCTGGGCTGTCGTGCTGCTGCGGCCCTTGGGCCGTGCGCACTCCTCGACGCCCTTCACCACCGCCCGCGCCCACCCGCCCGGCCGTCGTCTCGCCTTCGGCTCCGGCGGTGACCTCACCCTCGCTGCGCCGTCGGGCGCCTTCACGCCGAAGTACCCCGGATGCCGGGGTACTTCGGCGCGGCGGCTGCCGGTCTGCTTCGTGAGGGAGACCACCGCGCGGGCCGGCTCGCGGGTCCCGGAGAAGCGCGAACGCCGCACCCCTCAGGGGGTGCGGCGTTCGGTGTGCGGGGCGGCGCCTCCGAGGGCGCCGCGATCGCGAGACGTCAGAGCGTGCCGACGGCCTTGGCCAGCGCCGACTTGCGGTTCGCGGCCTGGTTCTTGTGGATGACGCCCTTCGAGACGGCCTTGTCGAGCTTGCGCGACGCGGTCGTGAGCGCGGTCGTCGCGGCGTCCTTGTCGCCGGCGGCGACGGCCTCGCGGACCCGACGCACGTACGTCTTGAGCTCCGACTTCACGGCCTTGTTGCGAAGGCGGGCCTTCTCGTTCGTGCGGATGCGCTTGAGCTGGGACTTGATGTTTGCCACGTGTGGACTCTCTGGTGTGTTTCGCCGGAGGCGAGGGGACAGGTCGTAGAGGGCGACTCCGGTACCGGGACTGGGGTGGGGACCCGTGGAGAGGTTCCGGAGCTGTGCCCGCCGACCTTCGGCCCGGTCCGCACCCGGCGGTCGTTAGAGGGCGACCACCCGGCGCGACGCCCGGAACCAGGCGGACACGCAGCCTCAGAGTCTACCAAAGGCTCGCACCTTCCCGAAACCGCCGGAGGCGCGGTCAGAGCCCGGCGACGACGGCGTCGAACGTGCGCCGGTCCATGATGGCGCCCTCACGCCGCACCCGCGCCGGGTCGATCCGCAGGACGCGGTCGAGCCGGATCTCGGACGGCCTGCCCTGCCGGTCCCACGGCCCGGTGCCGATGTCGAGCCAGCGCCGGCCCCAGCGAGCCTCGTCGGCGGCATCGCGGCTGTGGTCCTTGCTGGTGAGCATGAGCGCGAGGAGCCACCGGCCGTCCCGCCCGACGACGAGCACCGGCCGGTCCTTGCCCTGGCTCGCGTCCTCCTCGAACGGCACCCACGTCCAGACGATCTCGCCGGGGTCGGCGTCGCCGTCGAGCGAGGGGGAGTACTCGGGCCGGACGACGCCCGTGAAGTCGCCGGGATAGGTGTCGGCCGCCGCTGCCGGCCCTGTCGTGCGCCCGCGCGCCGGCCTCGACCGGGTGCGGGTGGCGGTGCCGCGGCGCGGTCCGGTTGTCGGCCGGGACGGTCCGGACCTCAGCGTGCGTCCCAGGGTCCGGAACAGGTCCGACCAGAAGCTCCTCGTCACGCGAGCCAACGTAGCGGAAGACCGGCCCGCGTCACGGCACGAGCGTGCTCCCGAGGACGGCCTGGAGCGCGGCGGGGTCGCCGTGGACCGTGAGCGCGTCGTCGTCGGGGGAGAGGCGGCCCCACACGAGCATCGCGAGCGCCCAGGCAGGCCCGGCCGCACGGACGTCGGGGGCGGCGTCGGGCGGGCCGATGCGCCACGAGGCGACGGGGGGAGCGAGGACGATCGCGGCGGACGGCCCGTGGACGTCGGTGGCGTGAAGCTCGACGGCGACCGAAGGTGCGGCGGCCCGCCCGAGCCGGACCTGGCGGGGGTGGAGGACCGTGACGACCTCGTCGACGGTGTCCGCCCAGACCGCGGCCCACACGTCGGAGGTCGCGCGCCGGGGGCTGGAGCCGCCCGCGATCCGCAGGTCGACGAGGTGGACGAGCGTCTCGTGGAGCTGGCGGCGGTACCAGAACTCGGCGAGGCCCGGCCCGTCGAGGGTGAAGGCGGGTGCGTCGAGCGGGCGCTCGGTGAGCGTGGCGCGCAGGTGCGCGGACGCCCAGCCGTAGATCTCGACGAGGCGGTCCTGCTCGCGCGGCGCCGTCGGGTCCTCGCTCCCGGCGTCGAAGCCGAGCGCCCGCGCGGCGGCCCACCAGTGGATGCCGGCCAGGTGCAGCGCGAGGTCGGCGACGTGCCACGTGCCGCACGTCGGGACCGGCGCCTCGGGGTCCGTCCGGCCGAGCGTGTCGAGGAACGAGTCCTGCGCGGCGGTGAGCACGCACACGGGGTCGCCGAGCGCGTCACGGGGTCCCGGGGTCGCCGCGCGAGGGTGTGCGACCGGCGTCGTCGGGTCGGAGTCGCGTGTCATGAGGACCTCTCGCCTGTCATGGGAGAATGGTGCACCGTGTCCCCCATCCCTTCCCAGGCCGACGCCCCGCGGATCCAGCCTGCCGCCACGGCGCCCGAGCTGTTGCGCAACTTCTGCATCATCGCGCACATCGACCACGGCAAGTCCACCCTCGCCGACCGCATGCTCCAGCTCACGGGGGTCGTGGACGAGCGCGCCGCGCGCGCCCAGTACCTCGACCGGATGGACATCGAGCGCGAGCGCGGCATCACCATCAAGTCGCAGGCCGTCCGGATGCCGTGGGCCGTCGAGCCCGCGCCCGGCGAGAAGGCCGTCCCGTACGCGCTGAACATGATCGACACGCCGGGCCACGTCGACTTCACCTACGAGGTGTCGCGGTCGCTCGCCGCGTGCGAGGGCGCGGTGCTCCTCGTGGACGCCGCCCAGGGCATCGAGGCCCAGACGCTCGCCAACCTGTACCTGGCGATGGAGAACGACCTCGAGATCATCCCGGTCCTCAACAAGATCGACCTGCCGGCGGCGCAGCCCGAGAAGTACGCGGAGGAGTTGGCCGGCCTCGTGGGCGGCGACCCCGCGGACGTGCTCAAGGTCTCCGGCAAGACGGGCGAGGGCGTCCCGGCGCTGCTGGACCGGATCGTCGAGCTCGTGCCACCGCCCGTCGGGGACTCCGACGCGCCGGCGCGCGCGATGATCTTCGACTCCGTCTACGACACGTTCCGCGGCGTCGTGACGTACGTGCGCGTCGTCGACGGGCGTCTCAACCACCGCGAGCGCATCGCCATGATGTCGACCCGCGCGACGCACGAGCTCCTCGAGATCGGCGTCATCTCGCCCGAGCCGATCCCCACCAAGGGGCTCGGAGCAGGCGAGGTCGGCTACCTCATCACGGGTGTGAAGGACGTGCGGCAGTCGAAGGTCGGCGACACCGTCACCAACAACGCGAAGCCCGCCGCGGAGGCGCTCGGCGGCTACTCGGACCCCAAGCCCATGGTGTTCTCGGGCCTGTACCCGATCGACGGCTCGGACTACCCGCTGCTGCGCGACGCGCTCGACAAGCTCAAGCTCAACGACGCGGCGCTCGTCTACGAGCCGGAGACGTCGGTCGCGCTGGGCTTCGGGTTCCGCGTCGGGTTCCTCGGGCTGCTGCACCTCGAGATCGTGCGCGAGCGGCTCGAGCGCGAGTTCGACCTCGACCTCATCTCGACGGCCCCGAACGTCATCTACTCGGTGACCCTCGAGGACCGCACCGAGGTCACCGTCACGAACCCGAGCGAGTTCCCGGCGGGCAAGATCCGGGAGGTCCGGGAGCCCGTCGTGCGGGCGACGATCCTCACGCCGGCGGAGTTCATCGGCGCCGTCATGGAGCTGTCGCAGTCGCGCCGCGGCGACCTGCTCGGCATGGACTACCTCTCCGAGGACCGCGTCGAGATGCGCTACACGCTCCCGCTCGCGGAGATCGTGTTCGACTTCTTCGACCAGCTCAAGTCCCGCACGCGCGGGTACGCGAGCCTCGACTACGAGCCCACCGACGAGCAGACGGCGGACCTGGTGAAGGTCGACATCCTGCTCCAGGGCGAGCAGGTCGACGCGTTTAGCGCGATCGTGCACAAGGACAAGGCGTACGCGTACGGCGTCATGATGACGGCGAAGCTCAAGGAGCTCATCCCGCGCCAGCAGTTCGAGGTGCCGATCCAGGCGGCGGTCGGGTCGCGCGTCATCGCGCGCGAGACGATCCGCGCGATGCGCAAGGACGTCCTCGCCAAGTGCTACGGCGGTGACATCACGCGCAAGCGCAAGCTGCTCGAGAAGCAGAAGGAGGGCAAGAAGCGCATGAAGACCATCGGTCGCGTGGACGTGCCCCAGGAGGCGTTCATCGCCGCGTTGTCCTCCGACTCCGCCGGCGCCAAGGACGCCAAGGACGCGAAGAAGAAGTGAGCCCCGTCCGATGAGCCCCGCGCTGCCCGAGGGCGAGCCCGTCCCCGCCGACGGCGCGCTCCCGGCCTGGGTGCGCCCGGCCGCCGCGCCGGGAGCCTCGGCCGCCGCAGGTCCGGCCGTCGAGCGCGCGTTCGGAGTCTACGTGCACGTGCCGTTCTGCACGGTGCGCTGCGGGTACTGCGACTTCAACACGTACACGTCGTCCGAGCTGGGCGGGGGAGCGTCGCAGGTCGCGTACGCGGACACCGCGCTGCGCGAGCTCGACCTCGCGGCCCGCGTGCTCGACGACGCCGGGCTGGGTGGGCGGGCGGTGTCCACGGTCTTCTTCGGGGGCGGCACCCCGACCGTGCTGCCGGCGGACGACCTGGCGCGCCTGCTCGGCGGCGTCCGCGATGGCTGGGGCCTCGCGGAGGGCGCCGAGGTCACGACCGAGGCCAATCCGGACTCGGTGACCCCGGACTCGCTCCGCGTCCTCGCCGAGGCCGGGTTCACGCGCGTGAGCTTCGGCATGCAGTCGGCGGTCCCGCGGGTGCTGGCGACCCTCGACCGCACGCACGACCCGCGCCGCATCCCCGAGGTCGTCGCGTGGGCACGTGAAGCAGGGCTCGACGTCTCGCTCGACCTCATCTACGGCACGCCCGGGGAGAGCGTCGACGACTGGCGGGCGAGCGTCGAGACGGCGCTCGAGACCGGCGTCGACCACGTCTCGGCGTACGCGCTCGTCGTCGAGCCCGGGACCCGGATGTTCGCGCAGGTGCGGCGAGGCGAGCTGGCCCTGCCCGACGAGGACGACCAGGCCGCCAAGTACGAGCTCGCCGACACGCTCCTCTCGGAGGCCGGCCTCGAGTGGTACGAGGTGAGCAACTGGGCGCGCGGCGGCCAGACCGGCCCGCACGCGAGCCGTCACAACCTCGGCTACTGGCGCGGGGACGACTGGTGGGGCGTCGGCCCCGGTGCCCACTCGTACGTCGGTGCGCCCGGCGCGGGCCACGAGCCCGAGCCCGAGCACGCCGGCGTGCGCTGGTGGAACGTCAAGCACCCGCGCGCGTACGCAGTCGCGCTCGAGTCCGGGCGCAGCCCTGCTGCGGGACGCGAGCTCCTCACCGCCGACGACGCACGGTTGGAGCGCGTCATGCTCGCCGTCCGGCTGCACGACGGGCTGCCGGTCGCGGACCTGTCGGCCAGGGCGCGCACCGCCGTGGCCGGGCTCGTCGCCGACGGCCTGCTGGACGGTCGCGCCGCGGTCCGCGGCCAGGTCGCGCTCACGCTGCGAGGGCGTCTGCTCGCCGACGCGGTCGTCCGCGAGCTCACCGACTGACGTCGTCCGGGACCGCGCGCCCCCGTGACAGGGGACGCCGTCCTACGCCATCATGGGGCCCCCGGGGCGAATGTCCCGACCTTCACGGGACCCACCCATCGACGCGACGAGGACGACATGAGCGAGAACCCCTACGGCCCCGGCCAGGGCGCAGACCCCAACAACCCGCAGCAGCCCAACCAGCCGCCGGCCGGTCAGCCTGCGCAGCCCGGCGGCTACCCGCCCCCGGGGCAGCCGACCGGGCAGCCCGGATACCCGGCGCCCGGCGCCTACCCGCCGCCCGCTCCCCAGTACCCGGCGGCGGGCTACGGGCCCCCCGCCGGCGCGAGCAAGAACAACCTCGGCACGTGGGCCCTCGTGCTCGGCATCCTCTCGATCGTCTGCTTCGGCCTCCTGGCCGGCATCCCCGCGATCATCCTCGGCAACAAGGGCAAGGCGGCGGCCGCGCAGGGCCTGGCGACGAACCGCGGTGCGGCGCAGGCGGGCTTCATCCTCGGGATCATCGGCACGGTCTTCTCGATCATCGGGATCGCGTACCAGCTCTCCCGGTGAGATCCGCGCCGCCGGGCACGTCGGGCGTGCAACGCCGACGTGCCCGG
>NZ_JBHUWD010000016.1:82367-83797 GCF_042670205.1 Luteimicrobium sp. NPDC057192
TGGTTCTGGGACCACACGGGGACGTGGCGGAACATGCGGCCGAACCTGCCGCGGGGCGGCGCCGCCCCGGGGGGGGGGGCGCGGCCCCGCCCCGGGGGGCCGGGCGGGCGGGGCGGGGGGGCCGGGGGGGGGTCCACCGCCGCGGGCCCCGGCGGCGGCCTGCGGCGTGACGACGCCCCGGCGTCGCCACCGCCGTCGGTCCCCGCGACAGTGCCGCCGTCCTGCGCGATGCTGGGGACGAGGGTCCGACCTTCACGGAACCCGCCCGCCGACGGGAGGACGACATGAGCGAGAACCCGAACGGCCCCGGTCGGGGCTCCGAGCCGAACGAGCCACCCTCCCCGTACGAGCCCGAGCGGCCCGCTCAACCGACGGAACCCGCGCAGCCGACCGAGCCGGCGCAGCCCGCGCCGCCCAGCGAGCCGCCGCAGCCCGTGCAGCCGACGGAGCCACCGACGGCCCCGCCGGCACAGCCGGGTGCGTATCCGCCGCCCGGCGGCTACCCGCCGCCGCCTCAGCAGCAGCCGTACGGCCAGCAGCCCCCGGCCCAGCCGGGTGCGTATCCGCCGCCCGGCGGCTACCCGCCGCCCGGGCAGCAGCCGCCCGCGTACGGCCAGCAGGCGCCGGGAGCCTACCCGCCCCCTCCCGGAGGCTTCCCGACGGCGCCGCCCACGTCGGGCGCCGGCTACGGCACGACGCCGCCCCCGTGGGCATCGGGCGCACCCGTGACGGTCGGGCAGGCTGTCTCGTACGGGTGGAGCAAGTTCTGGTCGAACGCGGGCATCTGGATCGCCGCGGTGCTGGTGGTGGCGGTCATCGCGTTCGTCATCAACCTGACCTTCAGCGCCACCCTGCGCGCCGGGTTCAACGGCTCGTCGACCGAGGACCTCCAGCAGCGTCTCGACGACGCCCGGAGCTTCGGCAACGTGCTCCTCGCTGCGATCGGCTCGATCCTGTCGTACGTGGTGCTGGCCTTCCTCGTGAGCGGCGCCCTGGCGACCACGTACAAGGGTCGCGCGGCCTTCGGCGACTTCTTTCGACTCAAGAACTTCGGGAACATCGTCCTGCTTGCCGTGGTCGTGGGTGTCCTGTCGTTCGTCCTGGGGTACATCCCGTTCCTGGGCTCGATCATCCTGCTGGTGATCGAGTTCTTCCTGACGTTCGCGCTGTACTTCGTGATCGACGCCGGGCAGGACACGTTCACCGCGATCAGGTCGAGCTTCGGGATCGTGAGCAAGAACCCGGGCGTCGTGATCGTCCTTCTCCTCGCCGTCATCGGCATCACGATCGTCGGAGCGCTCATCTGCGGCGTCGGCCTGCTCGCGGCCGTGCCGATCGGCCTGCTGGCCTACGCGTTCGCGTACCGCAGGCTCACGGGCGGGATGCCTGTCTGACCTCGCTCTGAACGTACGGAGGGCGCCGCGACGACC
>NZ_JBHUWD010000017.1:0-82814 GCF_042670205.1 Luteimicrobium sp. NPDC057192
GTACCCCGGCATCCGGGGTACTTCGCGAAGTACCCCGGATGCCGGGGTACTTCGCGAGGAAGGGTCAGGCGAGCGGCTGCTGCGCCGCCCAGTCGACGAGGCCCACCCGCGGCCCCGTGTAGAACGGGATCTCCTCGCGCACGTGGAGGCGCGCGTCGACGGCGCGCAGGTCGCGCATGACGTCGACGATCCGGTGCAGCTCGTCGGCCTCGAACGCGAGGATCCACTCGTAGTCGCCGAGCGCGAACGCGGAGAGCGTGTTGGCGCGGACGTCCTGGTACGCGGCGGCGGCCATGCCGTGCTCACGCAGCATCTTGGACCGCTCGGCGGGGTCGAGGAGGTACCAGTCGTAGGACCGGACGAACGGGTAGACGCACGCGTATCCGCGCGGGGCCTCGCCGGCGAGGAACGCGGGGACGTGCCCGCGGTTGAACTCGGCGGGGCGGTGGAGCGCGGCGACCGACCAAACGGGCTCGAGCACCGAGCCGAGCTCGGACGCGCGGAGACGGTGGTAGGCGCCCTGGACGGACTCGATCGTCGGCCCGTGCCACCAGACCATGAGGTCGGCGTCGGCGCGCAGGCCGGCGACGTCGTACCAGCCGCGCACGGTGAGCTCGCTCGTGGCGTCGGCGGGGTCGACGCCGTCCACCGCTCCCCCGCCGACCGCGCGCTCGGCGGCGCGGACGAGGGCCTCGCGCTCGGCGTCGTCGGCGGGAAGCTCGCCGGTGAGGGCGAACACGGAGTACATCGCGTAGCGGATGCCTTCGTTGATGGACGTGGTGTCCACCGTCTCGCCGGTGTCGCCGTGGACGTGGTGCTGGTCGGTCATGACCTTCTCTGCCTTCCGGGAGCGGGCTGCGTGGTGGTGTCGGGACGCGGGGACCGCGTCAGGAGTCGAGGGAGACGCCGCAGAGCGCGGGGACGCCGCTGGGTTCGCCGTCGCGGCGCAGGCAGCAGCCGGGGGCGCAGACGGAGCGGAACGCGGGGAGGGTCCCGACGGTCGCCTCGGCCACGTCCTCGCCGCGGGCGATGGCGGCGCGCTCGAGCAGCAGGTCGACGAGCCCGCGGACGAACGGCTCCCGCGTACCGACGGTGCCGGCGCGGACGACGTTCATGCCGAGCTTCTCGGCCGTCTCGACGGCCTCCGTGTCGAGGTCGTAGGCGACCTCCATGTGGTCGGAGACGAACCCGATGGGCGACAGCACCACGTCGCGCACGCCGTCGGCGGCGAGCGTCTCGAGGAAGTCGTTGACGTCGGGCTCGAGCCAGGGCTGGCTCGGCGGGCCGGAGCGCGAGCAGTAGGTGAGGTCCCACTCGACGGTCCGGCCGAGACGGCGCGAGACCTCGTCGGCGACGACCGCGGCGAGGTCGAGGTGCTGGGCCGAGTACGTCGCGTGGGAGACGGCGGACGCGGCTTCCATCGTGGTCGGGATGGAGTGCGTGACGAAGACGAGGCGTGCCACGCCCGCGTCGCCGCCGGCCGCGGTGAGGGCCTCGAAGCCCTCGGTGACGGCGTCCGCGTTCGCCTCCGCGAAACCGGGGTGGTTGAAGTAGGAACGGACCTTGTCGAACTGGACGCCGGTCGAGCCGGAGCCGTCGAGCTGGCCGCGGCGCTCGAGCGTGACCGCGAGGTCCTCGCGGTACTGGCGGCACCCGGAGTAGGACGAGTAGGCCGACGTCACGAGCGCGACGGCCCGTCGCGCGCCGATCGCCTCGAGCTCGGTGACGGCGTCGTCGGTGTACGGCTCCCAGTTGCGGTTGCCCCACACGACGGGGAGGTCGATGCCGCGCTTCGCGAGCTCGCCCTCGAGCGCCGCCTTGAGCGCGAGGTTCTGCTCGTTGATGGGGCTCTTGCCGCCGAACCCGTAGTAGTGCTCGCCGACCTCCTCGAGGCGGGAGTCGGGGATCCCCTTGCCGGCCGTGACGTTCCGGAGGAACGGGACGACGTCCTCGGGCTTGTTGGGGCCGCCGAAGGAGTACAGGAGCAGTGCGTCGTAGGGGGTGAGGCTCACGTCCAGCATCTTCCCACTCCCCGGAGGGCCGCTCCGGCCGGAGCCGGGCAACCGCGACGTGACATCGACACGACAGGGTGTCAGGTCCCGGGAGAGAGGTCCGCGGCCGCCGCGCGGGCCCGCTGGTCGGCGTCGTGCAGGGCCCGGCGCAGGCTCTCCTGCGCACCCGGCTCCCACGGCCCGGAGGCCGCGAGCGGGATCTCCGTCAGGTGCCGACGGCGCGCGGCGGGGACGAGGGCGACGAGCCGGTCGGGGTCCTCGGCGGCCGTGCGGTAGAGCGCGGGCCCGTCCGCGTAGAACGGGTCGGTGAGGACGAGCGTGCCGTCCGCCCGGCGCATCACGTTGCCCGGGTTGGTGTCCACGGGCCCCCAGAAGGGCTGCTCGGCGGCACCCCGGGCGTGCACGGCGCGGACGTGCGCCGCGAGGACCGCGAGCTCCGGGTCGACGCCGTCGAGCCGGCGGTGGAAGTCCGCCGCCACGGGCTCGGGCACCGGCTCGAGGTGCTCCATCACGAGGAGCGACGCGCCGCCGTCGAGCGGCACGAGACGCGCGTCGCGCGGGACCCGGCCCGTACCCGCCGCGGCCTCGTAGAGGGCAGCGGTGTACGGGGCGCGGCCGGGTCGAACGGGCTGATCCGCGCGGCGTGCCGACGGGACGGCGACCGCCACACCCACGCCCAGTCGCCGGTCCCGGCGAGCGTCCAGCCGCCGGCGAGCAGGAGGTCGCGGGCGGCCTCCCACGGCGTCGTCGGGCCGAGGGCCAGGACGGGGGCGAGCGCGGGGTCGTCGGTCGGCACCGGGCCAGCGTAGGGGCAGCCGACCGCTCGCGGGCGGACGCGACCGGGCCCGGCCGCGCGTCAGGGGTCACGCGCGTCCGGGCCCGGATGGGGGCGTCGTCGGGCAGGCCGGGGCGGCCCGCCCGACGGCGGGTCGGGTGCTCAGCCCTTGACCGCCCCTCCCAGCCCCGCGCCCGAGAGGAACAGGCGCTGGAAGACGAGGAAGAGGACGACCGGGATGAGCGTGGAGATCGCGAGCGCGGCGAGGAACACGCCGAGGTCCGTCTGCGCCGCGATCGCAGGGAGACGCACCGACAGCGGCTGCTTCGACGGGTCCTTGAGGACGAGCATCGGCCAGAGGAAGTCCTTCCAGCTCGCGATGAACGCGAACACCGAGACCACGCCGAGGATCGGCTTGGACATCGGCAGGACGACCGACCAGAAGAGCCGGAACGGCCCGGCGCCGTCGACCTTGGCCGCCTCGAACACCTCGCGCGGCAGGCTGTCGAAGAACCGGGCGACCAGCACGACGTTGAACGCGCTCGCGCCGGCCGGCAGCCACACGGCGAAGAAGTTGTTGATGAGCGACGTCCCGAGCACCGGCGGGTCGAGGATCGTCAGGTACAGCGGGACGAGGAGCACGACGCTCGGCACGAACAGCGTCGCGATGACCAGGCCGTTGACGATCTTGGCCCACCTCGGCCGCAGCACCGAGAGCACGAAGCCGCCGGTGGTCGCGACGAGCAGCTGCATGAACCACGAGCCGAGCGCGAGCCAGATCGTGTTGAGGAAGTACTTGCTGATCTCGACGTCGTTCCACGCCTCGGTGATGTTCGCCCAGCGCACGCCGTTCGGGAAGATCGCCAGCGGGGTGCGGATGATGTCCTGCGTGGGCGTGATCGCGTACTTCGCGAGCAGCAGCATGGGCCCCACGCCCACGACGACGAGCAGCACGAGCAGGACGACGTGCAGCGTCTTCATCGTGCCGTTGACGCTGGGACGCCTCCAGTCCTGCTCGGAGACGAACCCGCGGTCGCCGTCGAACTGGGAGCTCGCGCGCTTCTTGCGTCGGACGGAGCTCGCCAGCACCGCCGCACCGACGGGGTTCTGCAGGTCCGACGGCGCGTCGCCGCCTGCGGTCAGGGTCTCGCCGACGGCGAGCTGCCCTGCCCCCTGGGCGACGGTGCCGTCGGCGCCGTCGGAGGTCGGCGGGTAGGTCATGGTGGTCTCCTCCCCGGGGTTCCGGCGGCCGGTCACGACTTGCTCCACGAGCTCGTCAGCTTGAAGTAGATGAGGGACAGGATCGCCAGGAACGCGGCGAGCATGACCGACAGCGCGGTCGCGGCGCCGTAGTCGCCGCCGAGCGACCGGCCGAACGCGTAGTTGTAGATCATCAGGAGGATCGTCAGCGTCGCGTTCGCGGGACCACCGCCCGTGAACAGGTACGGCTCGAGGAACACCTGGACCGTGCCGATGATCTGCAGGATGAAGGTGATGAACAGGACCCCGCGCAGCTGCGGCATGGTCACGTGCCACACCTTCTGCCAGATCCCGGCGCCGTCGACCTCGGCGGCGTCGTACAGCTCGCCCGGGACGCCGATGAGCGCCGCGAGATAGATGATCACGGTGCCGCCCGCGGCCGCCCACGTCGCCTCGACGACGAGCGACGGCATGGCGAGGCTCGGGCTCGACAGCCAGGCGTACGGGCCGAGCCCTACCCAGCCGAGGATCGTGTTGAAGACGCCGTCCGCGGAGCCGTCGTAGAAGAACTTCCACAGCAGCACCGCCACGACGGGCGGCACCACCACCGGGAGGTACGCGAGCACCGAGTAGAGCCCCTTGAGGCGCTTCACGGAGCTCATGAGGACCGCCGTGACGAGCGGGATCGGGAAGCCGATCACGAGCGCCAGCAGGGCGAAGTAGAGGGTGTTCCGGATCGCCGTCGGCAGGTCCGGGTCCGTGAGGACGTACTGGAAGTTGTCCCAGCCCACCCACGTGGCCGGGGCCACGAGGTTGGTCTTCTGGAAGCTCATGACGACCGACCGGACGATCGGCCACCACGAGAAGACCCCGAAGACCACCAGGACCGGGAGCGCGAACACCAGGGTGCTCAGCCCTCCTCGCCGCACCCAGGTCACCGGGTTGCGGCGGACCCGCCGGACCGGCGGGGGTCCGTCCGTCGGGACGGCGACCACGTCGTCGGACCGGTCGCCGGACCGCGGCAGTGCGCTCGCAGCGCTCACGTCACATCACTCCTCACCCGGGCGGTGGGGCCGCCGGACCTCTCCGGCCGGCGACCCCACGCACCAACGGTCGTTCTTGCTGTTCGGCTCAGCGGCCGGCCGAGTCGATGGCGCGCTGCGCCTTCGTGTTGGCGTCGGCCAGGAGCTTGTCGATGTCGGCGTCCTTCTTGGTGAGCACAGCCTGCACCACCGGGTCGAGCGCCGCGTAGACGTCCTGGGTGGCGACGGCCGGCTCGTTGACGAGCTTCGCGTCGAAGATCTTGCTCGTGAAGTTGGTCATCTGGTCCAGCGGCACGTTGACGTACGGCTTGATCCAGCCCTGGTACTTCTCGTACTGCGCCTGGCTGAAGATCGGCAGCTCGGGGGTGCCCACGGGCTGCTTGCTCGCGACCTGGGTCTTCGCGTTGGTCACCGCGGCCTGCTCGTTGGTGTACTTGCGCAGGTAGTGGAAGTCGATCCACTTGATCGCGGCGGCCTTGTCGTCGTCCGTCGCCTTGCTCGAGACGGCCGCCATGGTGCCACCACCGAGGACGCCCGAGTTGTCGCCCTCGAGCGGGATCATCGTGAGCCCGTACATCTTCGGGTCGATGTTGTTCGTCTGGACGAGGCTCGTGTAGACGTCCTGACCCGACGTGTACATGCCGACCTTGCCGGCCGCGAACGCCTGGTTGATGGTGCCCCAGTCGTAGTTGAAGTTGTTGCCCATCGCGTTGTCGGTCCAGCGCAGGTCCTTGAGGAACTGCAGCGAGGCCTTCGTGGCGTCGTTGGTCAGCGTCGCGGTCTTGCCGTCCTCCGACTCGACGCGGCCGCCGCGGGCGTACGTGTCGACGGTGAGCTGCCAGCCGCCGGTGCCGCTCTGCGACATCTGCGCGAAGCCGGCCTGGCCGGTCTTGTCGGCGATGGCCTTGGCGTCGGTGCGGACCTCGTCCCACGTCGTCGGCGGCTTGTCGGGGTCCAGCCCGGCCTGCGTGAACAGGTCGCGGTTGTAGTGCAGGCCGACGGCGTAGATGCTCTTCGCCGGGATCGCGTAGACGTCACCGTCCTGGCCGGTGCCGTACTGCAGCAGGTTCTTGTTGAACTCCGACGCGTACGGCAGCTGGTTGAGGTACGGCTGCATGTCGCTGATCTGCTGGTTGGCGATGAGGGTCTTCGCGTCCGTGAAGGGGATCTCGAAGACCGTCGGCAGGGTGCCGCCCGCGAGGTCGGCCGCGAAGGTCGTGGCCTTCCACTCGTAGTCCTGCGTCTGGACCGTGATGTTGGGGTTCTCGGACTGGAACTCGGTGACCTCGTCGGCGAGCGCCTGCTGCGCCTCCTTGGTCGAGCCAGGGAGCAGGCCGACCACCTTGAGCGTGACCTTGGTGTTCGGGTCGAGGGTCGGCGCGGCGGTGGCGGACGGCGTGCTCTTGTCGCCGTCGCCGGAGCCGCTGTCGGACGAGCACGCCGCGAGGGTGCCGCCGAGCGCGAGCGCACCCACGAGGGTGAACGCCAGCGTGATGCGTGGAGACTTCATCGTCGCTCCTTGTCAGGTGCAGGCATCCGGTCCTGCACGGTGGTGTTCGACGGGGTCGTTCCCGTCAGGTCGGTGGGGGCGGGGGGAAGCCGTTACCGGCGGAGCCAGACGGCGGTGTCCGAGGGCAGTGCGCCGTCCGGGAGGTCCCCGCTGGCGAGCAGCACCCCGGAGTGCGGGGGCAACGGCACCGCGTCGGCGCCGAAGTTCACGAGGCACGCGACGTCGCCGCGCGCGAAGGCGAGGAGGTCGCCGTCGGTGCCGGGCAGCTCCAGCCAGCCGAAGCCGCCGTCGCGGAGCCCGGCCTCGGCGCGGCGCACCGCGATCGCCGTCCGGTACAGCGCGAGCATCGAGGCCGGGTCGGCCTCCTCGGCGTCGACGGCGTACCGGCCCCACCAGCTCGGGAGCGGGAGCCACGGCTCGGCGGCCGCGCCGTCGTCGGACGCGGTGGAGAAGCCGTGCGCGAGCGCGGCGTCGGCGGTCCACGGGAGCGGGACGCGGCAGCCGTCGCGGCCCGGGTCGACGCCGCCGGACCGGAAGTGCATCGGGTCCTCGATGGCGTCGAGCGGGAGGTCCTCGTCCTCGGGGAGGCCGAGCTCGTCGCCCTGGTAGAGGTAGAGGCAGCCGGGGAGGGCGCCGGTCAGCAGGGCGGCGGCGCGGGCCCGGCGGGTGCCGAGCTCGAGGTCGGTCGGGGTGCCGAAGCGCTTGGCCTCGAACGCGAACGACGAGTCCGCGCGGCCGTACCGGGTCACCGGACGGGTGATGTCGTGGTTCGACAGCACCCAGGTCGCCGGCGCGCCGACGAGGGCGTGCGCCTCGAGGGTCGTGTCGATCGACTCGCGCAGGGCCTTGGCGTCCCACGGGCGGGCCATGAAGTCGAAGTTGAACGCCGTGTGCATCTCGTCGGGACGCAGGTAGTCGGCGAACCGCCGCGCGTCGGGCAGCCAGATCTCTCCGACGAGCACGCGCGGCTCGTCGTAGGAGTCGGCGACGGCGCGCCAGCCCCGGTAGACGTCGTGGAGCTCGTCGCGGTCCGAGAAGGGGTGGCCGCCCGGCTCGGGGTCCGCGGGGACCTCGGGCAGCGCCGGGTCCTTGATGAGGAGCGCGGCCGAGTCGATCCGGATGCCCGCGACGCCACGGTCGAACCAGAACCGCAGGATGTCCTCGTGCTCGCGGCGGACGTCCGGGTGGTTCCAGTTGACGTCCGGCTGCTCCGGGGTGAACAGGTGGAGGTACCACTCGCCCGGGTTGCCGTCGGCGTCCGTGGTGCGGGTCCAGGTGCTGCCCTGGAAGCTCGAGACCCAGTGCGTCGGGATCTGCTCGCCCTCGTCGCCCTTGCCGGGGTGGAACCAGAACCGCTCGCGCTCCGGCGAGCCGGGGCCCGCCGCGAGGGCCGCCTGGAACCACGCGTGCTGGTCCGAGATGTGGTTGGGGACGACGTCGACGATCGTCCGGATGCCGAGCGCGGCCGCCTCGGAGATGAGCGCCTCGGCCTCCTCGAGCGTCCCGAACGCGGGGTCGATCGCACGGTAGTCCGCGACGTCGTAGCCGCCGTCCGCGAGGGGCGAGACGTACCAGGGCGTGAACCAGACCGCGTCGACGCCGAGGTCCTTGAGGTACCCGAGCCGCGAGCGCACGCCCGCGAGGTCGCCGGTGCCGTCGCCGTTCCCGTCCGCGAAGCTGCGCGGGTAGACCTGGTAGATGACGGCGTTCCGCCACCACTCCTGGGCTGCGGACGGGTGTCCCGGCGTCGCGCTCGGGCTCGTGCTCACGTGTGGACTCCTTCGTCCCTGTGCGAATCAGGGTCGTTCCTGCGCCGCGGTGGTCGGCGATGCACTGACCGTAACTACCCGACATGAGGAACGCAAGAAACTGACAACGTCGTTATCGAAACGCGATGTTTGCTGTCGCTCGTTGTCAGGCTGATGACGGCGCGCGCGCCCTCGGGGCACACCGAAGGACCTGTCAGAAGCTCACGGCAGCAGGGTGCGGTGAGCTTCTGACAGGTCGCGGGACGGGCGCGGTCAGCGCGCCCCGACGCGCGCCGGAGCCGCCGCGGTGGAGGCCCGCACCACGAGCTCGGGCTCGAAGAGGAGCTCGTCCGCGGGCACCTCGACGCCCGAGATCTGGCGGGCCAGCAGGTCGACGGCAGCCCGGCCCATCGGCTCGATCGGCTGCCGGACCGTCGTCAGTGCGGGGTCGGTGGAGTTCATCAGGGCCGAGTCGTCGTAGCCCACGACGGACACGTCGCGCGGGACCTCGAGCCCCGCGCGCCGGACGGCCCGGATCGCGCCCAGCGCCAGGGGGTCGCTCGCGCACACGATCGCGGTCGCGCCGGCGTCGAGCAGGCGGTTCGTCGACGCCTGCCCGGCCTCGAGGGCGTACTGGCTGTGCGCGACCAGGGCCGGGTCGATCGTGACGCCGGCCCGCTGCGCGAGCTGTTCCGCGGCGGCGAGCTTGCGCTCCGAGGGGATGTGGTCGTCCGGGCCCAGCAGCAGGCCGACGCGCTCGTGGCCGAGCGACAGGACGTGGCCCAACGCCTGTTGCATCGCGACGATCTCGTCGCACGAGACCCGCGGGAAGTGCAGCGACTCGATCGCCCCGTTGACGAGGACGACGGGCAGCCCGATCTTCTCGAGCCGGTGGTAGTGCGCGTGGTCGGCGTCGCGCTCGGCGAACAGTCCGCCCGCGAAGATCACGCCCGACACGTGCTGGTCCAGCAGCAGGTCGACGTACTCGGCCTCCGTGATGCCGCCCGCCGTCCGGGTGCACAGGACGGGCGTGAAGCCCTGCTGCGCGAGCGCCCCGCCGATGACCTCCGCGAGCGCCGGGAAGATCGGGTTCACGAGCTCCGGCAGGACGAGCCCGACCAGGCGTCCGCGCTCCCCCCGCAGCTTGGTCGGCCGCTCGTACCCGAGGACGTCGAGCGCCGTGAGCACCGCGTCCCTCGTCGCCTGGGAGACCCCCGGCTTGTCGTTGAGCACGCGCGACACCGTCGCCTCGCTCACGCCGACCTTCTTCGCCACGTCCGAGAGCCGCTTCGCCATGAGAAGCAGTGTACGCATTCGCGCAAGTGGCTTGCGCGCATCTTGCGGGGTGGCTGAAAATCCGACAACGTCGCGCGCGGTCCGGGTGACGGCGCCGCCTCGATAGGCTCGGAGCCGTGCCTGACGACGGTCCCGATCCCCAGCCCGCCCACGACGCCGAGCTCTCCTGGCCCGTCCCCGGCTTCCGTCACCCGGTCCTGCACGCGCCGCTCGCCGAGCCGTTCGTCGTCGGCCCGACGACGCAGGTGCGGACCGCGCCCGCGCTCGCGGCGGCGGCCGCGACCTGGAAGCGGCAGGCCGAGGACGCGACCGGGCTCACGCTCGGGTGGCAGCTCCTCGGCGGCGACTCCGCCGCGGTGGCGGGGCCGCCCCTCGACGAGGAGGGCGCGGGACGCCGCACCGTCCCGACCGACGCGACGGGCCGCGAGGTCGTCGCGTTCGTCGTCGACGACGCCCTTCCCCCCGCCGGCTACCGGCTCGACACGGGCCACGGTGTCGTCGTGACGGCGCCCGACGTCGCGGGGGCGCACGCCGCCGTCCAGACGCTCCGCCAGCTCGCCGGCCCCCGCGCGTTCCGTCGCGCCCCGGTGAGCGGCGAGCCCCTGACGATCCCCGGCGGCCTCGTCGCGACCGACGAGCCGGCGCACGCGTGGCGCGGCGTCCTGCTCGACGTCGCCCGCCACTTCCTCCCCAAGCACGACGTCCTGCGGTTCCTCGACCTCGCGGCGGCGCACCACCTCAACGTCGTTCAGCTGCACCTCACCGACGACCAGGGCTGGCGCTTCGAGTCACGCCGCTACCCCCGGCTGACCGAGGTCGGGTCCTGGCGGCGCGAGTCCGGCGTCGGGACCTGGCGCGCAGGCGTCTTCGACGGCCGGCCGCACGGCGGCTCCTACACGCAGGACGACCTGCGCGAGATCGTCGCGTACGCGCGCGAGCGCGGCGTGACCGTCGTCCCGGAGATCGACGTCCCGGGCCACGTGGAGGCCGCCGTCGCGGCCTACCCCGAGCTCGGCACCCGCAAGCAACCCCACGAGGTCCGCACCACCTGGGGCATCAGCACCGAGGTCCTCGACCCGTCCGAGGAGACGCTCACGTTCTTCCGCGACGTCCTCGACGAGGTCATGGACGTCTTCGACTCCCCCTACGTCGCGCTCGGCGGCGACGAGGTCCCCACCGAGCTCTGGCGCGCCAACCCGGACATCGTCGCGCGCGCCGGCGACCTGGGGATCGACGTCGCCGACCTGCACGGCTGGTTCCTCGGCTCGCTCGCGCGGCACGTCGTGGCCGCCGGACGACGACCGGTCGTGTGGGACGAGGCGTTCCGGCCGGGTCACGACACATTGCCGCGCGAGACGGTCGTCACCGCCTGGCGCGGTTGGACCGTCGGTCTCCAGGCCATGGCCGCCGGGCACGACGTCGTCATGGCACCCGAGCAGGCCGTCTACCTCGACCACCGCGCGGGCGACGGCCCCGACGAACCCGTCCCCGTCGGGTTCCTCCACACCCTGCGCGACGTCCACCGGTTCGAGCCCCTGCCCGCAGGCGCGCTCGCCGAGGCCGGCATCACCGAAGTCGACGCGCTCCCCGGGAAGCTCCTCGGCGCCCAGGCCGAGCTGTGGACCGAGCACCTCGACTCCGCCCGCCGCCTCGACTACGCCGCGTTCCCGCGCCTCGCCGCCTTCGCGGAGGTCGTCTGGGCCGACGAGCCCGCCGACGAGCGCGACACCGACGCGTTCGTCGAGCGCCTCGAACGAGACCACCTCCCCCGGCTCGCCGCGTTCGGCGTCGAGTTCCGCCCGCCGGCCGGCCCCCACCCGTGGCAGACCCGCCCGGGTGTCGCGGGCTACCCCCGGGACCTTGCGGCCGAGCTCGCCGCGGGCGGTTTCGGCGGTGTCGGGGGCTGGGTCGAGGACTCCGCGGGCGCGCGGACGAACGAGGTGGGCGGATGAGCGGGTTCGCCGTTCCGGGGTCGGGTTCGGTCGGGGACGGGGAGGGGGGCCGCGGGTCTTCCATCCGGTCGCTCGCCCCTCGCGACCTCCCGCCAGACCCACCACGACCCGCGGCCCCCCTCCCCGCCCCCTCGTCCGTCACCTCGCCTTCCGAATCGGCCGGGCACCCCCCGCTGCTCGTCCGGGGCGTGCGTGTCCCGTCGTCCGAGCATCCCGGCGGCGGACCCCTCGTCGACGTGCTCGTCACCGACGGCCTGATCCGCGCGATCGAGAGCGCTGGTGCGCTGGACGCCGAGACCCTCTCTGCGTCGTCGGGCGCGGGGATGCACGTGATCAAGGGGCGCGGGCGCCTGCTTCTGCCGGGCCTGATCGACGCGCACGTGCACGGCGAGGCGGCGGTCTTCGACCCGGACGTGCAGCTCGCGATGCTCCGCCAGGGCATCACGACGATCGTCGTGGGCCAGGACGGCATCGGCTTCGCCCCCACGCCTGCGACGCGCGCTCACGACGACGACCGGCCACCCCAGCGCACCCCAGGTCCGGAGAACCCGACCTCGCGAGAAGGCGACCCGACGGCAGGCGGGGTCGGGGGTGCCGCGCGCGGATCGTGGACGGGTCTGGCGGGAGCGGAGCGAGGAACGAGCGACGCGGATGGAAGATCCGCGCGCGACACCCCGGACCCCGCCCCCCAGCCACGAGCGACGCCCACCCCGCACGACGCGTTCGGCTTCTCGACCGAGTACTTCCGCGCGATCAACGGCCAGCACCCGACGTTCCGCGGGGGTTCGGTCGCGGAGCTGAAGCAGACGTACGCCGGGCTCCCGCTGCACGTCGAGGTGCTCGCCCCGCACGGCACGATCCGGTACGCGGTGACGGGCGCGGACGCCCGCCCGGCGACGGCGGACGAGGTCGCGGCGATGGTCTCGCTGCTGGAAGAAGCGCTCGACGACGGCGCGGTCGGCATGTCGACGGGCCTGGAGTACGTGCCGGCCGCGTACGCGGACGAGGACGAGCTGGTGGCGCTGGCCCGGGTGTGCGCGGCGCGGGGCGTGCCGCACGTGAGCCACATGCGGGGCTACGAGGAGAAGGCGGGGCGCGCGTTCGCGGAGCTGGTGCGCGTCGCGCGCGCGTCGGGGGTGGCGACGCACGTGTCGCACTACCACGGCCCCGCGGACGAGCTCGCGGGCTACGTGGACGACGCGCGGGCGTCGGGCCTGGATGTCACGTTCGACTCGTACCCGTACCTGCGGGGGAGCTCGATCCTGTCGATGGTGACGCTCCCGACGTGGCTCCCCATCGCGGAGCCGGACCGCACGGTCGCGCTGCTGCGCGACCCGGCGGTGCGGGAGCGCCTGCGCACCGAGCACTTCCCGGGGCTGGCGGACCTGTGGGGGCGGGTCACGATGGCCAACGTGCCGGGCGAGCTGCGCTGGACGGAGGGGCTCGCGCTCCTCGACGTCGCGCAACGGCTGGGGCTGGACCCGGAGGACACGGCGCTCGAGCTGCTCGTGAGCACCCGGCTGCAGGCGGGCTGCGTGTTCGCGCAGCCCCCGACGAACTCGGCGGGCTCCGTGCGCACGCTCGCGAACCACGTGGCCCAGCTGGCGGGGTCGGACGCGATCTACGGGGGCGGGCGGCCGCACCCGCGCGGGTGGGGCGCGTTCGCCCGTTTCGCGTCGGAGCACGTCAGTGCGGGAGACTGGTCCTGGGCGGACGCGGTCGACCACCTGTCCGCTCGCGCGGCCCGCCGGTTCGGCCTGGCGGGACGCGGCGAGGTCCGGGTGGGCGCGGTCGCGGACCTGGCGCTCGTCGACCCGGACGTGCTGCGGGACCTCGCCACGTACGAGGAGCCGCGCACGCCCGCGCGCGGTGTGGACGACGTCGTCGTCGGGGGGCGGCACGTGTTGGCGGGTGGAGCGCTGGTCGGCGGATGAGCCGCGAGACCACCGACGGGACAGGAGACGGCATGACGGAGCGCCTCGGACGGCCGCTGGAACCGGTCGTCGTCGGACCGCGCACGAAGGGCTTGCGCCTGCGCGGCGAGACGGCCGGTGACGGGCTGATGATCGGCACGGCGACGATCGACGACGGCCCGTTCGGGCTGCCGTTGCTGACCCTGCAGACCGAGGCGCTCGACCACAACGTGGCCGTCATGGCGAAGGCTGTCCGGGAGGCCGGCGAGGCTGCCGGCGCGCCGGGCTCGGTCGAGCACGCGCCGCACGTCAAGACGCACATGTCGGCGCAGATCTTCTCCCGCCAGCTCGCGGCCGGGGCGTGGGGCGCGACGGTCGCGACGCCGAACCAGCTCCGCGTCGTCCGGGACTGGGGCACGCGCCGCGTCCTGCTCGCGAACGAGCTGACGGACCCGGACGAGATCATCTGGGTCCGCGACGACCTGGAGCGTGACGAGGGCGCGGAGCTGTGGCTCTACGTGGACTCGGTCGAGGGGCTGACGATGCTGTCGCGCGGGCTCGCCGGCGCGGGCGACGACGTCCGCTCTCGGCTGGGTGTCCTGGTCGAGGTCGGCGTGACCGACGGCCGGACGGGGGTGCGCTCGACGGCGGACGCGCTGGGCCTGGCCCGGGCCGTCCGGGCGAGCGGGCTCACGCTGCGCGGGGTTGCGGGCTACGAGGGCTCGGTGGCCGGGGAGTCGACCCCGGAGACGCGCGAGCAGGTCGCCGACTACCTGCGCGGGCTGCGGGACGTCGCGGAGCAGCTCGTCGCGGAGGACCTGGTCGAGGGCGGTGACGTCGTCGTGAGCGCGGGCGGGAGCGCGTTCGTCGACGTGGTGCTCCAGGTGCTGCCGGGCGCGTTCCCCGCGGGCGGCCCGGCTGCCGGGCACGCGCCGCGCGTCGTCGTGCGCTCGGGCTCGTACGTGGTGCACGACCACGGGCACTACGCCCACCTCGACGCGTTCTCGCGGGTGCCGGGGGCCGAGCCGCTCCACGCGGCGGCGACCGTCTGGGGCTCGGTCGTCTCGGTCCCGGAGCCCGGGCTGGTGCTCGTGGGCCTCGGACGCCGCGACGTCCCGTACGACCTCGACCTGCCGCGCGCGCTGTGGCTGCGGTCCCGCGCCGACGACGGCCGGACCCTCGGCGCCCCGCTCGAGCTCGCCCGCGCGACCGTCACGGACCTCAACGACGAGCACCTGTACCTGCGGATCAACCCCGACGCCCCGACCCTCGCCCCGGAGACGACGCACGTGCGCCCGGGCGACGTCATGGGGTTCGGGATCTCGCACCCGTGCACGCTGTTCGACAAGTGGCGGGTGGGGATCGTCGTCGACGGCGACCGCCCGCTGGGGCTCGTCCAGCTCGACTTCTGAGCCCTCTCCTCCCCCGACCCGACCCGACCCGACCGACCCCAGGAGCACCCCCGTGACCACCGAGAAGACCCCGCTGCGCACCGACGGCGCGCCCGCGCCCGCCCACACGTTCCACCAGGGCGTGCGCAAGGGGCCGTTCGTGCAGGTCTCGGGCCAGGGCCCGCAGGACCCGGCGACGGGCGAGTACCGCTTCCCGGGGGACGTCGCGGCGCAGACGACGCGCACGCTCGAGAACGTCAAGGCGATCGTCGAGGCGTCGGGCGCGACGTTCGACGACGTCGTCATGCTCCGCGTCTACCTCACCAAGCGCGAGGACTTCCCGCTCATGAACGAGGCCTACGGCGCGTTCGTGGCGGCGAACTCGCCGTCGGGCGTGCTGCCGAGCCGCACCACCGTGTTCGTGGGCCTGCCGCGCGAGGAGATGCTCGTCGAGATCGACGCGTTCGCGGTCGCCGACTGATGCCTTCGGCCGTGGGTGCGTACTTCTTGTGCGACACGCCGGGCATGTCGCACGAAAAGTACGCACCCACGGGCGCCTCGGGGGTGGCGTGAGCGGGCAGACAGGAGAGTTCAGCCTCCGGAGCATCGCGGTCGCGGCGTTCGGCCCGTCGATCCTGTTCGGCCTCGCCGAGGGCGCGATGCTGCCGGTCGTCCCGCTCACCGCGGTCGACCGGGGTGCGTCGCTCGCCGTGGCGTCCCTCGTCGTCTCGCTGCTCGGGATCGGGTCGATCCTGTCGAACATCCCGGCCGGCATCCTCACCACGCGCGTCGGAGAGCGCTGGTCCATGGTCGCGGCGGCCGGGATCAGCGTCGTCGGGCTGGCGCTGTGCCTGGTCGACGCCGGGCTCTGGCCCCTCGTGGCGGGCGTCCTGCTCGTCGGGTGCGCGAGCTCGGTGTTCAACCTGGCCCGCCAGTCGTACCTGACGGAGGCCGTGCCGATCCACCTGCGCGCCCGCGCCATGTCGACCCTTGGCGGCAGCATGCGGGTCGGGGTGTTCCTCGGCCCGTTCCTCGGCGCCGCCGTCATGCACGTCATGGGCAAGCCCGGCGGGTACGTGGTGGCGCTGGTCGCCGTCGTCGCCGCGGGCGTCCTCGCGTACCGCGTGCCGGACCTCGAGACACCGACCCGCCGGCACACGGCCGGAGCCGGCGGCCCGGAGGCCGCGAGCGCCGGGCCCGTGGCTCCCGTGACGACGCGCGGGATGCTCCACGACCACTGGCGCACGTTCGTCACGCTGGGCTCGGGCGTGTTCCTGCTCTCGGCGGTCCGGGCGAGCCGCCAGGTCGTCATCCCGCTCTGGGCCGCGCACATCGGCCTCGCCCCCACCACGGCGTCGATCGTCTACGGGATCGCGGGCGCCGTCGACATGCTGGTCTTCTACCCGGCCGGCAAGGTCATGGACCGGCGCGGGCGCGAGTGGGTCGCGGTGCCGTCGATGCTGCTCATGGCGTCGGCCATGGTCGTCATGCCGCTCACGCACGCGGTCGGGACGTTCACGGCCGTCTCGATGCTCCTGGGCTTCGGCAATGGCATCGGCGCGGGGATCATCATGACGCTCGGCGCGGACACGTCGCCGACGGTCGGGCGGCCCACCTTCCTCGGGATCTGGCGCGAGCTCGCCGACGGCGGCGCGGGCGTCGGGCCGCTGCTGCTGTCCGCGATCACGGCGCTCGCGAGCCTGGCGGCCGGCGTCGTGGTGTCCGGGGCGCTGGGCTACGCGGCGGCGCTCGCGCTGTGGCGGTGGATCCCGCGACGGCCGGTCCGGGCGGGCGTCAGCGCGCCGGCGCGTTGAGGTCCTGCGTCCCGACGACGCGCAGGAGCGCCAGCGCCTCGGCCTCCGGCGTCCCCGGGCCGGCCGAGTAGACGATCACCGACTGGTCGCTGTCGGGCACGTGGAGCGTGTCGCAGTCCAGCGTGACGAGGCCGAGCTGGTCGTGGTCGATCGTCTTACGGTGGCTGCGCCAGTGGCCGGTGATCCCCGAGTCCCAGAGCCGCGCGAACTCCTCCGAGCCGGCCCGCAGCTCGCGCACGAGCGCCGCGAGGTCCGGGTCGGTCGGGTACCGCGCGGCCGCGGACCGGAGCGACGCGACCGTCTGCGCGGACGTCTCCTCGTGCTCGGCGTCGGACAGGGCGACCCGTCCGCGCCGCGGCACGCTCACCCCGAGGAACCGCATGCGGGCGAGGTTGCGCTCGCGCGCCGGCAGCTCGGCCCAGTCGCCCAGCAGCGCGGACGACATCGCGTTCCACGCCAGCACGTCGCTCTTCGCGGACATGACCATCGTGGGCAGGTCGGCGAGGCGGTCGAGAAGACGCTGGACGCTGGGCCGGACGTGCGTGTCGACCCGCCCGGGCGCCGGGGGTGCCGAGCCGGCGAGGTGGTAGAGCTGGTCGCGCTCGTCGTCGTCGAGGCGCAGCGCCCGCGCGAGCGACGCGAGGACCTGCTCCGACGGCCGCGGGCCGCGGCCCTGCTCGAGCCTGACCACGTAGTCCACGCTCACCCCGGCGACCAGCGCGACCTCCTCGCGCCTCAGGCCGGGCGTGCGTCGTCGGACGCCGGCGCTCAGCCCGAGGTCCGCGGGCGCCAGGCGCTCGCGCCACCGGCGGAGCGCACGCGCGAGCTCGTCCCTGTTCACCCGACCCATCGTGCCCGACGCGCGGCCGGGCGTCGCGAGCCCAGCCTGGTACCGCGAGTCCCAGGCTCCACGCGTCCTGGTGACCGCCTCGGCGGCGTCGCACGGTGGGTGACATGACCACCACACCGGAGCTCGCGGAGCTCACCGAGAACACCACCTCCCCCGACGGCGGCCCGACCGTCGCGCTCGTGACGGGCGCCAACAAGGGCATCGGTCGCGAGACCGTGCGCCGCCTCCTGGCGCTCGGCTGGACCGTCTGGCTCGGCGCGCGCGACGCCGACCGCGGAGACCGCGCCGTGCGCGAGCTGACCGACGCGCAGCCGGGCGCCGACGTGCGGTTCGTCCAGCTCGACGTCACGAGCGACGCGTCGGTGACGGACGCCGTCGCGCGTATCGAGGCCGAGTCCGGCCGGCTGGACGTGCTCGTCAACAACGCGGGGATCGGCGGCGGGTTCGTCGGACCGCGCGAGGCGACGGCCGCGGACTTCGTCGCGGTCTACGGCGTGAACCTGCTCGGCCCCGTGCGCGTCACGCACGCGTTCCTGCCGCTGCTCGACCGCTCGGAGCGCCCGAGGATCGTCATGGTCTCGAGCGGCATGGGCTCGTTCGGCGTGACGACGGACCCCGACCGGATCGAGTCGTCGCTGCACAGCCCGGTCTACCAGTCGTCCAAGGCGGCCCTGAACATGGTGACGAGCCAGCTCGCCAAGTCGCTCGACCGGTACCAGGTCACCGCGGTCGACCCCGGGTACACCGCGACCGACCTCAACGGCCACGGCGGCCCGCAGACCGTCGAGGAGGGCGCGGAGTCCGTCGTCCTGGCTGCCACCTTCCCGCCCGAGGCGCCCACGGGCCGCTTCGTCGACCGGCACGGCCCGCTGCCCTGGTGAGGCGCCTGCCTCCCGCCCTTCACGCCACCCCGCCACGACGCTGAGTGCGTACTTCTTGTGCGACACGCCGGGCGTGTCGCACAAGAAGGACGCACTCAGCGCGACGGTGGTTGGTGCCGTCCCGGGCCGGCGCCAGAGTCAGCGGAGCACGAGCCGGGCGACGTTCTCGGCGACGTCGGCGAGGCGCGTCGGCGTGTGCACGACGAGCTCCGCGAGGCTCGCGGGTCCGCCCGCGATGCTGAACGCCGCCGTGACGCCTGCCTCCGCCGCCCGGGACGCGGGCAGCAGCACCTGCCCGGCCACCACGACCACGGGTGGCCGGGCAGGCGCCGCTGCAGCGACGGCCGCGACCTGGTCGGCGACCTTGCCGCCGAGCGACTGCGAGTCGAACGACCCCTCGCCCGTGAGCACGAGCGAGGCGTCCGCGACGGCGTCCGCAAGGCCTACCGCGTCCGCGACGAGCGCCGCACCACCTTCGAGCTCCGCGCCGAGGACGGCGTGGAGCCCGCCCGCGACCCCGCCCGCGGCGCCCGCCCCCGGCAGGTCCCGCACGTCGACGCCGCGCACGCCCTCGACGACGCCCGCCCACCGTGCGAGGCCGTCGTCCAGGTAGGCGAGGTCGGCGTCCGCGGCGCCCTTCTGCGGGCCGAACGTCCGCGCGGCCCCGCGCTCCCCGACGAGCGGGTTCGTCACGTCGACCGCGAGACGCCACCGCACCTCCCGCGCCCGCGGGTGGAGGTCGTCGAGCTCGAGCCGCGCCACGTCGGCGAGCCCCTCCCCTCCGTCGGGCACGGGCTCTCCGTCCCCGTCGAGGAGACGCGCGCCGAGCGCGCGCAGGATGCCCGCCCCGCCGTCCGTCGTCGCGGAGCCGCCCAGGCACAGCAGGATCTCGGCGACCCCCGCGTCGAGCGCGGCCCGGAGCACGACGCCGGTGCCGTAGGTGGTCGCGAGGAGCGGCTGCGGGAGCACGTCGGTCACGTCCGCGAGGCCGCTCGCCTGCGCGAGCTCGACGACGGCGAGCCTGCCGTCCGCGGACACGGCCCAGCGGGCCCGGGTGGGACGCCCGAGCGCGT
Source organism: Luteimicrobium sp. NPDC057192 (assembly GCF_042670205.1). Taxonomy (NCBI): domain Bacteria; kingdom Bacillati; phylum Actinomycetota; class Actinomycetes; order Micrococcales; genus Luteimicrobium; species Luteimicrobium sp. NPDC057192. Next base: position 19,459 of record NZ_JBHUWD010000017.1, read on the forward strand.
CGACCGTGTCGGTGCGACGCTCCTCGACCCCCCAGGCGGCGACGAGCGCGGCGAGCGTGCCCTCTCCGCCGTCGGCCATCGGCAGCCGGACGACGTCGGCGTCGGGCCGCGCGCGCAGGACGCCCTCGGCGAGGGACGCCGCGACGTCGGCGGCTGCGGCCGAGCCCTTGAACGAGTCCGGTGCGACCACCACCCGAGGACGGGTGGCGGCGGGCGGGGCCTCGGCACGTGCGTCACGGGGGCTCACGGTCGCGAGCCTAGCCACGGGCCCGGGAACCGGCCGGAGCGACACGCCCCGCCCGGCCTCGGGCGTCAACGCCCGGTCAGGGGTGCGTCCAGGCCCACCAGCACAGCCAGAAGACGACGAACCCGCAGGCGTAGTTGAGCCGGAGGAACGCCTGCCACCCCCGGTGCGCCAGCGCGGCGTCGGCGTCGGCGACGTCCCGGTACGGCCACGCGGCGACGACGTACGGGACCACGAGGACCGCCGCGAGGGCCCCCGGCAGCCCCGCCAGCAGCACCACGAGCCCCGCGAGCCCCCAGACGGCGATCGCGGCCCGGACGGTCCGGCGCGCACCGAGCACGGTCGCGACGGACGCGATCCCGGCGGCGCGGTCCGGGCCGACGTCCTGCACGGCACCGAACGCCTGGGCCGCCATCCCCCAGCAGAAGAACGCGACGACGATCGCGAGGACCGTGCGCGTCGGCTCCGCGCCACCGGCGACCAGCCCGACCACGGCGGGTCCGACGAAGTGCGTGCTCGAGGTCGCGGAGTCGAGCACCGGCCGCTCCTTGAACCGGAGCCCGGGCGCCGAGTACGCCACGACGGCGAACAGCACGACCGCGAGCGCGAGCGCGGTCCAGCCGCCGCGCCCCGGCTGCTCGATGCCGGCCAGCACGGGCACGGCGACGGCGAAGGGCACGGCCAGCCCGACGGACCAGCGCAGGAGGGAACGGAGCGCAGGGGCGGCGAGGAGGGCCCCCTCGGCCCCGCCCTTGCGGGGGTTGCGCGCGTCGGACTCGTGGTCGAACACGTCGTTCACGCCGTACATGAGCAGGTTGTACGGGACGAGGAAGAACACGGTCCCGACGACGAGGAGCGCCCCGACGTGCCGGCTGCTGAGAAGCAGCGCGGCTGCGAACGGGAACGCGGTGTTGATCCAGCTCAGGGGCCGGGAGGCGACGACGAGCTCGCGCAGGCTCGCGTGCCGGCGGACGGCGGTGACGGTCACGGGGTCCTCCTGGCGGGGCGGTGGTCCTCGGGTACGACGGCGGCGGCCTCGGCCGGCTCCGCGGCGCCGGCCGGGACCGTGGCCGGTCCGAGCAGCTCCCAGACGCTCGGCAGGAGCAGGACGGCGCCCAGCGGGTAGGCGAGGTCCTCGACGGGGGCGCGTCCGACGTGCAGCCCGAGCAGCGCCGACGCGTCGTAGGTGAACAGCCCCGCGGCGATCATGAGCGAGTCGAAGACGGCCGTCACGACGAGCAGCGCGACGGCGGCGACCCCCAGGGCGGCGAGGCGGCGGCCGAGGACGCCGCGCCCGGCCCACCGCCGGGCGGCGAACACGAACGGGACGGCGAGGACGGCGAGCGCGACGGCGTCGAGGACGAGGTAGCTCACCGCCGCGCCTCCCGGCCGGAGCGCGCGAGCAGACGGCGGGACGCCTCCACGAGCTCGAGCGTGACGTAGCAGAGCAGCAGCAGGAACACCGGCTCCTCGACGGGCAGGTGCGGGACGATCTCGACGCCCGTCGACCACCGCCCGTCGCCGCGCCGGAAGATCCCCAGCCCGATCCCCGCGAGGTCCCAGACGAGGAACGCGGCGAGCCCGACGCCGAGCGTCGCGAGGCCGCGGCGCAGGTCGCGCGCGAGCACGAGGCGGAACCGCACGTCGAGCACGGCCAGGCCCGCCAGCGAGACCGCGAGCGCCGCGAGGTACGCGCCCCTCACGAGGTCACCGTGGCCGGGGCCGCCCGCCGGGAGACGCGGCCTGCCGCGAGCTCGGCGCTGATGAGGCACATGGGCAGCCCGACGCCGGGGACGGTCGAGCCGCCCGCGTAGACGAGGCCGTCGACGCGGGCCGACGCGTTCCGGCCCCGCAACAGCGCGGACTGGCGCAGCGTGTGCGCGGGCCCGAGCGCCCCGCCCGACCAGGCGTGCAGGGTCTGCGCGAACCAGGACGGCGTGACGACCCGGCTCACGACGACGCGCTCCGCGAGGTCCGGCGCCCCGGCACGCCGAGCGAGGTCCGCGATCACCCGGTCCACGAGCGCGGCGACACGCGGGTCGTCGGGCGTGAGCCCGGGGTCCGCCGGCACGGGGACCAGGACGAACAGGTTCTCGTGCCCCACGGGCGCGACGCTCGGGTCGGTCGCGGTGGGGCGGCACACGTAGTACGACGCCGGGTCGGGGACGGCCGGGCGCGGCCCGAAGACGGCGTCGAAGTTGGCCCGCCAGTCGGCCGTGAAGACCAGGGAGTGGTGCGCGAGCCCGTCGAGCCGCCCGCGGACGCCGAGGCAGAGCAGGACCGCCCCGGGCCCGGGGTCGCGCCCTCGCCACCAGCGCTCGGGATAGGTGCGGTAGGGGGGCGGCACCAGGTGCGTCTCGGTGTGGTGGAGGTCGCCCGCCGCGACGACGACGTCCGCGTCGAGCCGCTCGACCGTCCCGGTGGAGGCGTCGCGCACGACGACGCCGCGCACGGCCCCCCTCGCCCGGCGGCGCGGGCGGTCGCCGGGCGCCCTAGCCGGCTCGACGACGACGCGCACGGCCTCGGTGCGCGTGCGGATCCGCGCGCCCCGCTCGACGGCGAGGCGTTCCAGGGCTGCGGCCAGGGTCCCGAAGCCGCCGCGCGGGTAGCGCACCCCCTCGACCAGGTCGAGGTGGCTCATGAGGTGGTAGAGCGCGGGCGCGCGGTAGGGCGATGCGCCCAGGAACACCGCCGGGTAGGCGAGCACCTGCCGCAGCCCGCGGTCGCCGGCGACCCGTCCGGTCCTGCGCCAGAGCGACGTCGAGACCAGGCCGAGGAGCTCGACGGCGTCGCGCGGCCCCAGCCCGCGGACCGCGTCCCCGACCTCGCGCAGGGAGGCGTAGTCGGTGTAGAGGAACCGGTCGACCGCCGTGCGGTAGGCACGCCCGGCGGAGCGCAGGTAGGCCTCCAGGCGCTCGCCCGCGCCGGGCTCGCGCGCCTCGAACGTCGCCGCCGTGCGGTGGGGGTCGTCGGTCACGTCGAGCGGCGGCGCGTCGTCGAAGAACGCCCGGAACGCCGTCGGGAGGGGCACGAGGTCGAGCTCGGCCTCGGCGCTGGTCCCGAGCCGCGCGAAGAACCGGTCGAACACCTCGGGCATGAGGTACCAGGACGGCCCGAGGTCGAACGTGAAGCCGCCCTCGCGCCACACGCCGACCCGGCCGCCGACGCTCTCCTGCCGCTCCACGACGGTCACGTCGTGTCCGTCCTGCGCGAGGAGCGCGGCGGCACCGAGCCCGGCGACGCCCGCGCCGACCACCACGACCCGGCTCACGAGCGCCCGCCGATCAGCTGGGCCTCGACCACGGCCCGCGCGGTGACGAGCGCCTTGACCGGGTCGGGCACGCGCACGCGGCCCGCGACGACCGCCGCCGGCTCGGTGCGCGCGATCCGGCGGGCGAGCTCCGCGAACAGCGCGTGGGTCGCGAGCACGGCCGCCCGGGAGCTCGGCGGCAGGGCCGGGACGACGGCCCGCGCGGTCGCGAGGTCGCGGCGGACGTCCGCGACCAGGCGGTCCCGCGTCGCCGCGTCGAGGCGCTCGGGGTCCACGCCGGGGAAGTAGCGGCGCCCGAGGGTCCGCGCGTCGTCGCCCAGGTCGCGCAGGAAGTTCACCTTCTGGAACGCGGCCCCCAGGGCGCGCGCGCCCGCCTCGAGCCGGGCGACCTCGGCCGGCGACCGGCGGGGAACGTCGTCGGCGGCGAGGAAGCACCGCAGGCAGATCAGCCCGACCACCTCCGCGGACCCGTACACGTAGGCACGGAACGACGCCGGGGTGTGCACGGTCACGTCCAGGTCCGCGCGCATCGACGCGAAGAACGGCACGACCAGGTCGGGAGTCACCCCGGCGCGGCCCGCGACCTCCGCGAAGCTCTGGACGATCGGGTTGGTCGAGTAGCCCGTCCGCATGGCCGCGAGCGTCTCGGCCTCGAGCGCGTCGAGGGCGTCGCGGCAGCCCGCCGCGCCCAGCCCGGCGTCCGTCGCGGCGCCGTCGACGACCTCGTCCGCCAGCCTGACCAGCGCGTACACGCAGACCACGTCGCGGCGCACCTGGCCGCGCAGGAGGCGGGAGGCGAGCGCGAACGACGTCGAGTAGGTGCGGATGACCTGGGTCGAGGCACGCCTCGAGGCGAGCCCGTAGCGGTCGAGCGCGACGCTCATCGGACCCTCGCCACCACGGACCGGGCGTACGGCGCGAGGGCCTGACGCAGCGAGGGCGGCACGACCGGGTCGTCCAGCAGCCGGGTGCCGTGCTCGGCGTACCGGCGGACCAGGTCCTCGAGCTCGGCCCGGACCCCCGCCCGCTCGAGGGCCGAGCGGACGCGCCGGGCGTCGCGCACGCTCACGCCCTCGTCGCCGAGATGGGCCGCGACCTCGGGCCAGGCGGTCGTCCGGCGGGCGAGGACGACGAGTGCGGTGACCTTGCCCTCGGCCAGGTCGCTGCGTGCGCTCTTGCCGGTCACGCGCTCGTCGCCGAAGGTCCCGAGCAGGTCGTCCCCGAGCTGGAACGCGACCCCGAGGCTGCGGCCCGCGACCCGCAGCACGTCGACGAGCTCCGGCGTGGCGCCCGCGAGCTCGGCGCCGAGAACCACGGGGGCGACGACGGTGTACTCGGCGGTCTTGCGCGAGGCCGTCCGCAGGACGTCGGTCAGCCCCGTGCTCACGGGCGCGACGACGGCGAGCACGTCGTCGAGCTCGCCGGCCGCGGAGCGTTGCACGACGTCGTCGAGCCGGTCGAGGAGCCGGTGCCGGGACGACGCGTCCACGGGCGCGGTCGCGACCAGGCGGGTCGCGAGCGTGAGCGCGAGGTCCCCCGCCAGGATGCCCGCCGCCACCCCGCACGCGTCGGCGTGCGAGGGCGACGCTCCGGCCGCGCGGGCACCGGCCGTGTACCGGGCCGCGACGGTGGGCCGGCCGTGCCGCTCGACGTCGCGGTCGATGACGTCGTCGTGGAGGCAGAAGGCCGTGTGCAGCAGCTCGAGCGCCACGGCGAGCTGGAGCGCCGCGTCGTCCCGCACGCCGCCCAGCGCGCGGTGCGTCGCGAGCAGGAGTCGTGGGCGCAGACGCTTGCCGCCCCGGGTCGCGTCGCGCACGTCGTCCCAGAGCGCCTCGGCGGCCGGCCCCGCGGACCGGGCCCGGGCCCGGGCGTCGTCGACGTGGCGCCGGAGGGCCGCCTCGACGTCGAGGAGGAGGTCCGGGTCGGCCGCCGCGGCGAGCCCGCCGTCAGGCACCGGGCACCTCCACGGCGCGCCGCGCCACGGGCCCGAGGGCGGGGCGCAGTCCTCCGGGGGAGGCGGCGAGCTCGCCGAGCTGGGCGACGGACCACGGGCTGAACGCCCAGGGGGCCGCGGCAGCCGCCACGGCGAGCTCGTCGGGGTCGACCCAGCGCCAGGCGACCACCTCGTCCGGGTCGGGCGTGGGGACGGGGGCGTCGCCGTCCAGCGTCGCCACCAGGACGGGGCACAGCTCGTGCTCCCACGTCCCCGCGTCGTCGACGGCGCGGTAGGAGAACACGGGCAGCACGACGCGCGGCAGCTCGGGAAACCGCAGGCCGAGCTCCTCGGCGCCGCGGCGGACGGCCGCGTCGACCACGCTCTCGCCCGGTCGCGGGTGCCCGCAGAACGCGTTCGTCCACACGCCCGGCCAGCTCCGCTTCCCCAGCGCCCGCCGCGTCACGAGCACGAGACCGGACGCGTCCGTCACGTGGCACGAGAAGGCGAGGTGCCGGGGCGTCGCGCTCCCGTGGACGCCGTCACGCGGCGCCGTGCCGCAGGGCCGCCCCTCGTCGTCGACGAGGACGACCTCGTCGGCGGGAGCGCGCTGCCCCGGCGTGGACTCGGGGTCGAGGCGTCGTCGGATCCTCATGGGTCGCCAGGCTAGTTGCTAGCCAGGCTAGATACAAGCCGTCGTAGACTCCTGCCATGACGCGCACCGCGACAGCGCACGACCCGGACCCCGCGCCGAGCTACTGGTACCCGCGCGACGGCTGGGGCGAGGCCGCCTCGCTCGACGCCGTCCGCCGGTTCCTGCGCGCCGACGAGGCCATGCGGCGCAAGCTCCAGCGCGACATGGACATGAACGAGACCGACCTGCGCGCCGTCCGGTACCTCGCCGCGGCGGAGAAGGACGGCCGCGCCGTCGCGCCGCGCGACCTCAGCCGGGCGCTCGGGATCTCGACCGCCTCGACCACCAAGCTGCTCGACCGGCTCGAGGCCGGCGGCCGCCTGCGCCGCGTCCAGCACCCCACCGACCGACGCGGCCTGCGGATCGAGCTCACCTCGCACGTGCACACCGAGGTGCACGAGACGCTCGGCTCCATGCACGCGCGGATGCGCGAGGTGGCCGCCGCCCTCCAGCCGGCCGAGTCGGCCGTCGTCGTCGCGTTCCTCGACGCGCTCGCCGACGCCGTCCGGCCGGACCCCGCGAAGGCCGAGGACGCCGGCGAGCCCACCGCCGCCGGCGAGCCGGCCGCCGCCGGCGAGCCCGACGCCGCCGGGGCCACGAGCAGCGGCCGGACCGCGGGGACGCCCGAGGTCAGCGACCCGGGGAGCGCCGGACGTCCGGGATCGCGCCCTGGGCGTCGCGCAGCCGGCCGGTGAGGGCCCGGAGCGCGTCGAGGTCGTCGTCGTCGAGCGCACCGCCGACGTAGGCCGCGATCGCCTCGGCGTGCCGGCGCCCGACCTCGCCCTGGACGCGCGCGCCCTCCTCCGTGAGCACGACGAGCGTGCCGCGCGCGTCGCCCGGCACGACCTCTCGGGCGACCAGCCCGCGCGCCTCCAGCCGGTCGACCATCCGCGACAGCGAGGGCTGGCTGAGCAGGCTCAGCGCGGCCAGGTCGCGCAGCCGGGCGGCGTGCCCGGGCCGCGACCGGAGCGTGAAGAGGACGTCGTACTCGCGGAACGACACGTCCTGCCAGATGGCGTCGGCGCCGAGCCGTCGGAGCACCGCGACCTGCGCCCGGAAGAGCGACTCCCAGGCCTCGACCGCGCGGCGCTCGTCGGGCGTCACGGCTACTTCCCGAGCCGGCGCTCGCGCGTCGAGTACGCGCGCAGCGCGCGCAGGTAGTCGACGCGGCGGAAGTCGGGCCAGTACGCCTCGCAGAAGTAGAACTCCGACTGCGCCGACTGCCACAGCAGGAAGCCGGACAGCCGCTGCTCCCCCGACGTGCGGATGAGGAGCTCGGGGTCGGGCTGGCCCTTGGTGTACAGGTGGGCCTGGATGTGCTCGACGTCCAGGTCGTCGGCGACCTCGACGAGCGTCGCCCCCTCGGCCGCGCGGGTGCGCAGCAGGTCCCGCACGGCGTCGGCGATCTCGTGCCGCCCGCCGTAGCCGATCGCGACGTTGACCTGCAGACCGCCGTCGACGTGCGCCGTGCGGGCTACCGCCTCACGCAGCGCGTCGGCCGTGCTCGCGGGCAGCAGGTCGAGGCGGCCCATGACCCGCAGACGCCACCGGCCCGTGCGCTCGCCCGTGTCGGCGAGCTCCTGGACGGCGTCGTTGATGATGTCGAGGAGGTCCTGCAGCTCGCTCGCGGGGCGGCCCAGGTTGTCGGTGGACAGCATCCACAGCGTGACGACCTCGATGCCGAGCTCCTCCGACCAGCCGAGGAACTCCTCGATCTTGTCGGCCCCGCGCCGGTGGCCGGTCGCAGCGGGCTCGCCGAACGACCGCGCCCAGCGCCGGTTGCCGTCGAGGATGACGCCGACGTGCCGGGGCACGCTGCCGGCGGGCAGCGACCGCGCGAGACGCCGTTCGTAGACCCCGTACAGCACGTTCGGCAGCCGCACGGGCCCTCCTCGCCGGTCGTCCGGGACCTGCGGGAGGCCCGGGTCGCATGTCGCTCACACCCGGGTGACACGGTACCCGAGGCAACACGCCCTCCCGTGCCGCTGGACCGCCTACGGAACCGTAACTTACGATGGCGTAGGTTGACCGCACCGGTCCGCCGTCCGAGCGCCGCCCGACCCCAGGAGGCCCTGTGGCCCACCACGTCGACCCCGTCCGCGCGTCAGCCGTCCCCCTCCGCCTCGACGCGGTGACCGAGGCCGTGTCCGACGCCGCCGGCAACGTCGCGCGGATCGTCAAGCCCCGCCTGCGCGGCTGGATCCACGCGGGCGCGTTCCCGCTCGTGCTCGCCGTGTCGATCGTCGTCGTGTGCCTCGCCCCCGCGGGCGCCCCGCGCTGGTCGTGCGCCGTCTTCGGGCTGAGCGCGTGCCTCCTGTTCGGCACCTCGGCGGTGTACCACCGCGGCACGTGGTCGCCGCGCGTGACCGCAGCGCTGCGCCGCGCCGACCACTCGAACATCTTTCTCATCATCGCCGGCACCTACACGCCGCTGGCCGTGATGCTGCTGCCGCACGGCACCGCCGTCATGCTCCTCTGGATCGTGTGGTCCGGTGCCGTGCTCGGCCTGCTGGCACGGGTCTTCTGGCTGAGCGCACCGCGCTGGGTGTACGTGCCGATCTACGTGGCGCTCGGCTGGGTCGCGGTCGGGTTCTTCCCGCAGTTCTGGCGGACCGGCGGGCCGGCGGTCGTGTGGCTCGTCGCCGCCGGCGGGCTCGCGTACACGCTCGGGGCCGTCGTCTACGGCACCAAGCGCCCGAACCCCAGCCCCCGCTGGTTCGGCTTCCACGAGGTCTTCCACGCGCTGACCGTCGTGGGGTTCGCGTGCCACGCCACCGCGATCACGATCGTCGCCGTCGCCGCCTGACGACCGTTCAGCGCGGGACGACGACGTAGCGCCGGTTCACCAGGGACGGGTTCGCCGCGCGGACCTCGCCCAGGCACCGGGGGTCGAGCTCCACGGTCACGCACCCGGGCTCCTCGCCGAGCTCGGCCAGGACGGCGCCATCGGGCCCGACGACCAGCGAACGCCCCAGCACGCCCGGCCCGCACTGCCCTACCCCGACGACGAACGTCGTGTTCTCGATCGCACGTGCGCGCAGCAGCGTGCGCCAGTGGTCGCCCTTGAGCTCGCGCTCGGCGGCGCGCCCCGCGCTCGACGGCGCCGCCCAGGCGGCCGGGACGAGGAGGACGTCGGCGCCCGCGTCGACGAGGCGGCGCGCCGACTCGGGGAAGCGCAGGTCGTAGCACGTGAGGACCCCGGCGAACAGGCCGGGCGACCGGGTCGTGCTGTCGGGAGCCCACGCCGTCCGGTCGAGGACGAGCGGCGGCGCGGCGGGGGCCCCCGCCTCCAGCCGGTCGGACTCCCGCTGCCCGAACGCGTCGTAGAGGTGCACCTTGCGGTACGCGCCGACGAGCGCGCCGTCCGACCCGACCCCGACGACGACGTTCACGGCCCGGGCGGGGTCCGCGCCCGGCACGGTGGTCCCGGCGACGATCGCCACGCCCGTGTCGCGCGCCGTGGCCCGCAGTCCCTCGACGAACCGCCCGTCGAGCGGCTCCGCCAGCTCGGGGTAGGGGCCGTGCGGGTCGAACGCGGACGCGTACTCGGGGAGCACGACGACGTGCGCGCCGTCGTCGGCGGCGTGGTGCACCGCCTCGCGCGCTCGCGCGAGGTTCGTGGCGCCGTCGCGCGTGGAGGCGACCTGCGCGAGCGTCAGCCGGAGCGCGACGGGCGCGGGCCGGTCCTCCGGCGCGGCAGGGACCTCGGGCACGTCAGGAGCCGTCGCGCGGGCCGTCCGCGGCGTCGCCGGGTGCCCCCGGGTCGGAGCCGCTGCGCCGCCCGGACGCGTCGGGACCTCGCCACCCCTCGGGGTTCTGCGCGGTCGCGATGCCCGACGCCGGGCGGTCGTGCTCCGGCTCGAGCTCGCCGTCCTCGACCTTGCGTGCGTAGTTGCGGTTCATCCGCCGGAGCTGGCGCGCCATGAGCAGGCCGATCGCGATGCACGCGAGCGCCAGCAGCACCGACACCACGAAGAACGCGAAGCTGTCCTTGCCGCCGCCGCCCGTGGTCTCGAGGTCGTTGTCCGGCGCCGGCGTCACCGCCGCAGCGACGCGCCACGCCACCTCGACGACGTGCCCGGTCATGCTCGCTCCCCCGTCGTCGTGGCGGTGGCGCCCTCGCCGGTGCCCACCAGGTCGCGCACGCCGGCGAACAGGTCGTCCTCGGGCAGCGTCGTCGGGACGCGGGACTCCGCGAGCTCGTACTCCTCCCACGGCCAGACGTCGGCCTCGAGGTCACGGGGCACCTGGAAGAAGAAGCCCTCGGGGTCGATCTGGCTCGCATGGGCGACGAGCGCGGCGTCACGCTGGGGGAAGTACGCGGACACCTGGATGCGCGTCGTCACCGGGCGCTCGGGGATCTCGCGCGCGGCCCGCGACTCGATCCAGTCGCCGAACGGCGACACCAGCCCGAGGCCCTCCATGGCCTCGTGGACGGTGCGCATGCGCGCGAGCGAGAAGTCGTGGTTGTAGTACAGCTTGAAGACCTCCCACGGCGCGCCCGCGCCCGGGTAGCACGACGGGTCGCCGGCCTTCCGGAAGGCCTCGAACGCGACCTTGTGGCACATGATGTGGTCGGGGTGCGGGTAGCCGCCGCTCGGGTCGTACGTCGTCATGACGTGCGGCCGGAACTCCCGGACCAGCTCGACGAGGGGCCGCGCCGCGACGTCGAGCGGCTGCAGCCCGAACGAGCCCTCCGGGAGCGGCGGGAGCGGGTCGCCCTCGGGCAGGCCCGAGTCGACGAAGCCCAGCCACTGCTGCCGCACGCCCAGCGCCTCGCGGGCGCGCGCCATCTCGGAGCGGCGCAGTTCGCGCATGCCCTCGAGCGTCGTCGGGCCGGGGCCGAAGGACGGGTTGAGCACGTCGCCGCGCTCGCCACCGGTGCAGCTCACGACGAGGACGTCGACGCCCTCGGCCGCGTAGCGGGCGGTGGTCGCGGCGCCCTTGCTGGACTCGTCGTCGGGGTGGGCGTGCACGGCCATGAGGCGCAGGCGCTCGGGGGCGCCACCGCTCTCGGGTGCGACGGACACGTGCGGCTCCAAAGGACGGCGGGCTCCCGACGACGCGCCGGGGCCCGGGCAGGCTGGCGGGACGGACCCACCTGGGAACACCGTCGAGGATAGTCGGAGACAATGGGTCCATGACCGCCACCACGCTCCCCCCGGGACGGTACGGCCCTGCGCCAGCCCGGCGCGGACGACGCCGGACCGTCACCATCGTCGTGCTGTCCGTCGTGGCGGCCGCCGCGGTCGCGGTGCTCGTGTGGTTCGGGCTCGCCAAGAGCACCGGGGTGACCGTCGAGACGTACGGCTACTCGGTGAAGGACGCTCAGAGCGTGTCCGTCACCTTCAGCGTGACGACCAAGCCCGGCACGCCCGTGGTGTGCACGCTCGAGGCCCTCAACGACGCGCACGCGCAGGTGGGGAGCAAGGACGTGAGGATTCCCACCGCTGACCAGCAGGTCATGCGGTACACCGCGACGGTCGCGACGGCGGAGCGCGCCGTGACCGGTGTGGCCGACTCCTGCCGCGTCGCCGGCTGACCCGGCGCCCCGCACGAGCGCCAGTGCGGGGTGGCGCGCCGCTCGCGCCGACACCCCGCGAACCGGAGATCCGGTCCAGCGGCGTCCGATTTGATATCCTTGGCAATTCAGCGCGTGCCGCTCACGTCGGCGCCCGTGCCGCGACCGTCCGGTCTCCCGAGCTCTCGCTCCGGTCCCGGGTCGCCCGCGGTCACGAGCCGGCAGAGCTGCACGCGTGATTCTCATCACCTCGCGGAGACCCCGCGACGACACGCTCTCGCAGGAAGGAGCGAACCGTGACCGACACCTCCGTCACCTGGCTGACCCAGGAGGCCCACGACAGGCTCCAGGCCGAGCTCGAGCGCCTCTCCGGCCCCGGGCGCACCGAGATCGCGGAGCGCATCGCCGCCGCGCGCGACGAGGGCGACCTCAAGGAGAACGGCGGCTACCACGCCGCGCGCGAGGAGCAGGCCAAGAACGAGGCCCGGATCCGCGAGCTCACCGAGAAGCTCCGCACCGCCCAGATCGGCACGCCGCCCGACGACGGCACCGTCGAGCCCGGCATGCTCGTCACCGCCAAGGTGGCGGGCGACGAGATGGTGTTCCTCCTCGGTTCGCGCGAGATCGCCGGCACCACCGACATCGACGTGTTCTCGCCGGGCTCCGCGCTCGGCGCCGCGATCAACGGCAAGTCCGTCGGCGACTCGACGAGCTACACCGCGCCCAACGGCAACGAGATCCCGGTCGAGATCGTCGACGCCAAGCCCTTCCAGGGCTGAGCACCAGCACCCGCACCACCCCGACGCCCGGCACCCTCCACGCGGAGGTGGCCGGGCGTCGTCGTGCGCGGGCCCCGTCTCCCCGTGCCGCCTCCGGTCCCGGAGGGGCGGGCGTAAACTGCTTGGCATATTGCAAGCACCTGGGGCGCTGCCGTGCCGCCGCGCCTCGTCGTCGCTCCCCCGGAGACTCGTGAACTCGCGCTCGCTCTTCCTGCCCAAGGACCACCCCCGCTACAAGTGGGTCGCGCTGTCCAACACCACGCTCGGCATGCTCATGGCGACCATCAACGCCTCGATCGTGCTGATCTCGCTTCCCGCGATCTTCAAGGGCATCGACCTCGACCCGCTCCAGGCGGGCAACGTCAGCTACCTGCTGTGGATCCTCATGGGCTACATGCTCGTGACGGCCGTGCTCGTGACGAGCTTCGGACGCCTCGGCGACATGTTCGGCCGCGTCCGGATCTACAACCTGGGCTTCGTCGTCTTCACGGTCGGCTCGATCGCGCTGTCGTTCGACCCGTTCCACGGCGGGCACGGCGCGATGTGGCTGATCGTGTGGCGCATCGTCCAGGGCGTGGGCGGCGCGATGCTCTTCGCGAACTCGACGGCGATCATCACCGACGCGTTCCCCGCGGACCGCCGCGGCATGGCCCTCGGCATCAACCAGGTCGCGGCGATCGCGGGATCGTTCATCGGTCTGCTCGTGGGCGGCCTGCTGGCGGTCGTGGACTGGCGCGCGGTGTTCTGGGTGAGCGTGCCGATCGGCATCATCGGGACGATCTGGTCGTACCGCTCGCTGCACGAGACCGGCCAGAAGAACCCCGGCCGCCTCGACTGGGCCGGGAACGTGACGTTCGCGCTGGGCCTGACCGCCCTGCTGACCGGCATCACCTACGGCATCCAGCCCTACGGCGGCCACCCGACCGGCTGGACCAACCCGTGGGTGCTCAGCGCGATCATCGGCGGCCTCGTGCTGCTGGTCGCCTTCGTGCTGGTCGAGCTCCGCGTGACGGCCCCGATGCTCGACATGCGCCTGTTCCGCATCCGCGCGTTCTCGATGGGCAACCTCGCCGGCCTGCTCGCGTCCATCGGCCGCGGCGGCCTCCAGTTCATGCTCATCATCTGGCTGCAGGGGATCTGGCTTCCCCGCCACGGCTTCAACTACGAGGACACCCCGCTCTGGGCCGGCATCTACCTCCTGCCGATCACCATCGGGTTCCTGCTCGCCGGCCCGCTGTCCGGGACGCTGTCCGACCGGTTCGGGGCGCGCGGCTTCGCGTCCGGCGGCCTGCTCCTCGTCGCGGCGACGTTCGTCGCGCTGATCTTCCTGCCGGTGAACTTCGAGTACTGGCAGTTCGCGATCATCACCCTGCTGTCCGGCATCGGCTCAGGCATGTTCGGTGCTCCGAACCGGTCCGCGATCATGAACGCCGTCCCGGCGAGCGAGCGCGGCGCAGCGTCGGGCGTGGCCGGCACCGTGCAGAACGCCGGCTCGTCGCTGTCGATCGGCGTGTTCTTCTCGCTCATGGTCGTGGGCCTCGCCTCGACCCTCCCCGACGCCCTGCGCACGGGCCTCACCGAGCACCACGTGCCGACGCAGGTCGCCGACCAGATCGCCCAGCTCCCGCCCGTCGGCAGCCTGTTCGCCGCGTTCCTCGGCTACAACCCGATCCAGTCGCTGCTCGGCTCCGACACGCTGTCCCAGCTCCCCCAGGCCGACCAGGACGCGCTCGTCGGCAAGGAGTTCTTCCCCCAGCTCATCTCGGACGCGTTCCACCACGGCCTCGTCGTCGTGTTCACCGTCGCCGCCGCCATGTCGCTCGTGGGCGCGGTCGCGTCCCTGTTCCGCGGCAAGCGCTACGTGCACGACGACGGCACCCGCGCGGCGGCCCCCGGCTCGCCCGACGCCGTGGTCGAGCCGGGCGGGGGTACAGCCGTCGCGGCGGCCGTCTCCCCCGCAGCGGAGGACGCCGCCGTCACCGCCGCCCGCTCCGGACTCGGCGACGGAGACCACCGCGTGGGAGGATCGCCCGCGTGAGCACCAGCCCCGACCCGGCGGACGTCGCCGGCCGCCTCGCGATCGTCGTCGGACGCGTCGCACGGCGCATCCGCCCGACCCACGGCGACCTGTCCGCCGGCCACTTCTCGACGCTGGCGACGATCGAGCGCCTCGGGCCGCAGCGCCCGAGCGACCTCGCACGCGTCGAACGGGTCGGCGCGCCCGCGATGACGCGCATCGTGGCCCTGCTGGAGTCCCGCGGCCTCCTCGAGCGCAGCGCCTCGCCCGACGACGCCCGGTCCGTCCTCCTGCACCTCACCGAGGACGGGAACCGCGTCGTCCAGGAGGTGCGCGACGAGCGTGCGGGGATCGTCGGCGAGCTGATCGCCGGTCTCGACGCGGACGAGCTGCGCGCGGTCGACGCGGCGCTCGAGCCGCTGCTCAAGGTGGCCCGCGCCGCGACCGAGCGCTGACCCGCCGCCCGACCCCTCCGCGCGGCCTACCTCGCGAAGCAGTCCGGGCTCACTCGCGGACGACCCGGTACCCGACCTCCCGCAGCCGCGACACGATGGCGTCGCAGTGCTCGGGCCCCTTGCTCTCGATCTGCATCGGCACCCACACGTCGTTGAGCCCGAGCCCCACGTCGGTGCGCGTGTGGTCGATGTGCATGATGTTCCCCCCGAGCCCCGCGAGCTCACCGAGCAGGTTCGCCAGGGAACCGGGGCGGTCGTCGAGCATGACGCGCATCTTGAGGTAGCGCCCCGCGGCCACCATGCCGTGGCGGATGACGCGCAGCAGCACGAGCGGGTCGATGTTGCCGCCCGACAGCACCGCGACGACGGGCCCCTCGAACGGCAGCTCGCCCCCGGCGGCGCCTGCGGCGAGCAGCGCCGCGACGCCCGCGGCGCCCGCCGGCTCGACGACGAGCTTCGAGCGCTCCGCGACCAGGAGCAGCGCGTGCGACAGGTCCTCCTCCGAGACCTCGCGCACCTCGACGCCGAGCTGCTGCAGGACCGCGAACGGCACGTCGCCGGGCCGTCCGACGGCGATCCCGTCCGCCATGGTCGGCTTCACGGGCACCGACACCGGGTGACCGGCACGCAGCGACTCGCCGAACGCCGGGACCCGCTGCGTCTGCACCGCGACGACCCGCACCTGCGGCGCGACCTCGGCCAGCACCGTCGCGACCCCGGCCACGAGCCCGCCGCCACCCGCGGGGACCAGCACCGTGCGCACGTCGGGCACCTGCTCGAGCAGCTCGAGGGCGAGCGTGCCCTGCCCGGCGACGACGTCCGCGTGGTCGAACGGGTGGATGAGGACGGCGCCGGTGCGCTCGGACTCCGCACGAGCCTCGAGGAGCGCCTCGTCCACGGACGCCCCGACGAGCCTGACCTCCGCCCCGTAGTCGCGGGTCGCGGCGATCTTCGGGAGGGCGGCGTCGACAGGCATGTACACGACGGCGCGCAGCCCGAGCAGGCGCGCCGCGAGTGCCACGCCCTGCGCGTGGTTGCCGGCGCTCGCGGCGACGACGCCGCGCGCCTTCTCGTCCTCGGTCAGGCGCGCCATGCGCACGTAGGCGCCGCGGACCTTGAACGAGCCGGCGCGCTGCAGGTTCTCGGCCTTGAGCAGCACGGGCAGCCCCGCGGCGTCGGACAGCGCACGTGACGCGAGGACGGGGGTGCGGCGCACGACGCCGTCGAGCAGCGCGGCGGCCGCCCGGACGTCGTCGAGCGTGACGGGCGCGGGCGCGTCGGGCGCGGCCGTCATGACGCGGTCGCCCCGCCGCCCGCGGCCGGGCCGCCCGCCGCGTCGCCGCGGTCCGGCCCGTCGGCGCCGCCGATGGGGAGGTCGCGCTCGGCGCGCGCGACCATGGGCGGGACGCGACCGGCATCGACGTCGTCGGCGGCGGTGTCGCGCCCGCGGATGGTCAGGTGGTCGTCCGTGCCGAGCTCGGGGAACTTGTCGTGGCCGTGCAGGTACAGGGTCACGGTGTTGAGGACCGCGACCAGCGGCACCGCGAACAGCGCGCCGACGATCCCGCCGACGAACGACGCCGCCGCGACGGACAGCAGCACGGCGACCGGGTGCAGGGACACGGCGTGGCCCATGAGGAACGGCTGGAGCACGTGGCCCTCGATCTGCTGCACGAGGAGCACGACGCCGAGCATGACGAGCGCGGACACCCAGCCGTTCGCGACCAGCGCCACCGCGACCGCCACCGCGCCGGTGACGACCGCGCCGACGATCGGCACGAACGAGCCGACGAAGACGAGGATCGCGAGCGGGAGCGCCAGCGGCACCCGCAGGATGAAGGCGCCGAGCCCGATGCCGACGGCGTCGACGAGCGCCACGAGGATCTGGGTGCGCGTGTAGGCGGCGAGCGTGACGATCCCGCGCCGGCCGGCCTGGTGCACGCGGTCCCGCGAGCGGGCCGGCAGGAGGCCGACGACCCAGCCCCAGATGCTCCGGCCGTCGTGCAGGAAGAAGAACGTGCAGAACAGGGCGATCAGCGTGCCTGCGGCCACGTGGCCGACCGTCACCGCCGCGCCCAGCGCGCCCGACACCCACGTGCTCGTGTTCGACGACAGCGACTTCGTCAGGGTGTTGACGTAGCGGGTGATGTCCTGGGCGTCGAGGTTCAGGGGGCCCGTGCGGAGCCAGTCCATGAACTGGTCGAAGCCCTCCTGCGCCTGGTCCTTGAGGTCCGCGAACCCCGACGCGATCGACCCGCCCGCGGCGGCGACGAGCGCGAGGACCACGACGACGAGCCCGATCAGCGCGGCCGCGCAGGCGAGCGCGCGCGAGAACCGTAGGCGGGTCTCGAAGAAGCGCACCACGGGCGTGAGAAGGACCGTGAGCATGAGCGCGATCGCGACCGGCACGACGATCGTCTTGAAGACGACCGCCAGGTACCCGATGACGATCAGCGCGCCCGTGATCGCGAGGAGCCTCCACGACCAGGACGCGGCGGCCCGGACCGACGGCGGCACGGTCCCGGACGCGTCGGGCGCGGGCGGAGGGGCAGGGGTGGCGCTCACGGGATCACCCTACGGCCCGTGGAGGGGCCCGCACGGCGGCCGGTACACGTGCCGACACGCGGTGGTCGGCCCCCTCGACCCAGGGCGCTGATCAGCCCCGGCCGAGCAGGTCCCGGCGCGCGGTGGCGTGCTCGTCGGCGGTGATGAGACCGCGGCGAGCCAGCTCGTCGAGCTCGGCGAGGCGGGCCTCCAGCGTCCGGGCGGCCGTGGGGAGGTCGCCGCGCAGCGCGTGCGCCGTGAGTTCGCCCTCGGTCGAGAGCGGGTCGATCCCGGCCTTCCTCAGACGCACCGCGCGGAGCACGGCGAGCACCACGATCAGAACGGCCGTCAGCACGATCACGACCAGGACGACGCTGAAGATCGCGTCGTAGGCGGACGGCAGCAGCGGGTTCTGCCCTCCGTCGACCGCGTCGTCGAGGTCACCGAGTTCGTCGAGCACCAGCATCCGCGTCTCCCCTGCCCGCCGGCCGGCCGGCTCCCTGCGCCGGGCGTGGCGGCACCGGTCGTGCGCGCACGCTAGCACGCGGCGGCGCCGCAGGTCAGAAGCGTGGTTCGCGCTGCTGGACGACGCGCTGCAGGAAGGCGGTGTCGCCCGTCGTCCACCCCTCGGGGGCGTCGAGCGCGGCGAAACCCTGCGCGTACTCGAGCTCGAACTGGTGGCCCGTGCCCATCGGGACGTCGCCGCCTGCGGCGAAGAACAGGTCGCCCGTGAGCTGCTCGAACGTCACGACGGGGAACCAGCGCGTCGCGTCCACGACACCCGTGCCTCGCGGTTCGGACAGCCAGTCCGGCCGGTCCCAGATCGTGTCGGGCGACCACCAGGTCACGCCGTCGGAGGCATGCTGCGCGTAGACGACCCGGGGCGAAGACCACGGCCCCGCCTGGGCGAGCGGGTCGCCGTCGCTGCCGGCCGGCCCGGTGAGGAACCGGACCTCCCGGCCACCGTCGACGACGGGCGCCACCTCGGGCGTCCCGGCCTCGCGGCCGTCAGTCACGTCACGCCACATCGGAGCGAAGCTCGGCGTCCCGACGAACAGCGCGCCGTCGGTGCGGCTCGCGACGTCCTGCGGGCCGCTGAACGCCGCCTGCATCCCGAACGAGCCGAGCGAGATGCCCGCGACCTCGAGCTTCGGCCGGTGGTCGGCAGGCAGCTCGGACCAGCGGGCGAACACCGCGTCGAACAGGGCGCGGCCGGCCTCGGCGGGGTGCTCGCGGTCGCCGATGAAGCTGAGCCAGCTCGGCAGGTTGGAGTACTGCATGGCCGCGATCGCGGTGTCGCCGCCGTGCAGGAGCTCGAACGAGTCGGCCATGCTCCAGTCGACCCAGCCCGAGCCGGTCGTCGTGACGACGAGGAGGTACTGCCGGTCCCACGCGTGGGTGCGGTCGAGCTCGGCGACGACGTGCGCGGCGGTGTCCGCGACGTCGTCGTCCATGCCCGCGTACACGCGGATCGGCTCGCGGACCGCGCTCGGGTCGATTCCCGTCCTCGACGGGAGGGCACCCTCGAACGCGGCGAGCTGGGTGGTCGTGGGGCCGCCTGTCACGAAGCGCCGGCCCTCGCGGCCGAGGTCGTCCCAGGACTCGAGCGAGGACGGCGAGCCCGACCGCTCGGCCGCCGTCGGCTGGTCGACGCCCGCGTCGTAGGACGCGTTGGCCGCCGCGAACGACGCGTTGAGCGCGCTCAGCACGCCGTCCCAGATGACGCCCGAGAAGATGCCCCACGCGAGAGCCCCCACGACGACGACCGCGACCGCTCGCGCGATCGTCGCGGGCACCACCCGGGCCACCAGGCGCGCGAGCCGACGGGTCACGTTCCGCAGCCAGCGGGCGAGCGCGAGGAGCGGAACCGCGACCACGACCGCCAGGAACGGGACGAGCACGTAGCCCCACGGCGACGTCGCGGGCATCCCGAGCGCGGCGCGCACGTCCTGGTCCCAGCGCGCCCCCGCGACGACGCTCACCACGACCGCGACCGGCGCGAGCACGACGAGGACGCGGCGGACCGGACGTCGTGCGGGCGCGAGCTTGTCGCGCACGTCGAGCGACCGCACGAGCCAGCCGAGCACCGCGCCGATGCCGTACCCGGAGAGCGCCGCGATGCCTGTGAGGACGCCCTGCACGACGCCGCCGCGCGGGATCAGGCTGGGCGTCTGCGCGACGCACGCGAACAGGAGCGCCACCGCGGACGCGACCGTCCCCAGGCGGGACGGGTACGCGCGCGCCCACCGACCGACGCGCCACACGAGCGCCCCCACGACCACCTCCGGGTCTCCCGCCCGACGACGCGCCGGGCCGCGCGGAACGTACCACGCAGGTCCCGCGCCCGCCCGGCTCGCCACGTCCCCCCGACCGTGACGCCCCGTCCACCGACGGTGACGCTGCGTCACCGCGGCGGGCCGCGCTCACTCGATCGCGCGCTCCGCGGCGACGAGCACGCGCTGCAGGCGCGCCTTGCGGAGGTTGGTGCGCACGACCCAGTCGAGGTCGCGGTCGTCGGCGGCGGGCGGCCCGAGCTCCTCGAAGACGGGCAGCCCCGCCTCGGGCGCCCCCGCGACCACGACGCTCCAGCAGTACCCGAGCGCCTGGCGCAGCGTCCGCACCGCGGGCTCCCGACGGCGGTCGGCCGGGACCGCGGCGAGGAGCCCCGTCGCTTCCCGGCACGCGTCGATCGCGGCCCGCGCGGTCGCGGGATCGCTCAGCAGGCGTGGCTCGCAGATCCCGGCGACGGCGGCGCGTGCGACGAGCGGGTCGGGCCCGGGCGCCCAGGCCGCGACCACGTCCCGCAGGCGCCGAGGGTCCGCGTCGCCGAGCCGCTGCAGAGCCATCGCGACCGCCTCGCGCTCGCGCCAGCTCTCCGAGACCGCGGCGCCCCGCAGCGCGGCGACGAGCGACCGGGCGGTCGAGCCCCCGTCGGGCGCCTCGACGAGCAGGCGCCCCAGCCCGACGACGCCGCACACGCGCTCGTACTCGTCGTCCGAGCGGGCGAGCTCGCGCGCGAGCGACCCCGGCGCGACGTCGGCGAACGCCGCCACGAGCTCCAGGTTGGCCCGGGGCCCCGGCAGGCCCGAGCGCTCGGCGAGGTAGCCGCGCACGGCTGCCGCGCCGTCGTCGGCGGCGAGGAGCGCGGTCAGGTCGGTGCGGTACGCGTCGCGCCGTGCCATGCACCCACTCTCCCCCGCTCGTGCCGCGCGGCCCAGGTCCGTCGCGGCGCGTCGCTCAGCGCGGCTTGCGCCTCGAGGTGCCCGGACGCCGCCCGGCGGGCTTGCCGCCCCGGCCGCGCGCCGCCCCGCGAGCGCCGCCGCCCGCACGCGCACCGCCGGCCGCACCGCCCTGCTGCCGCTTGTCGGGACGAGCCTTCGGCGCCGGCTCCTCCGCCTCGCGGCGCCCGCGCGACGAGTTGGCCGTGCGCCCCCGGACGATCCCGACGAAGTCGTCGACGTCGTCGGTCGACCGGTCCACCGGCCAGGCGAGCGCGACGGGGGCCGAGGGCGCGCCGTCGAGCAGCCGGTAGGTGAGGTCCTTGCGGTGGTGCAGCCGTGCGAGCGACTGCGGCACGACGAGCACCCCGATCCCGGCCGCCACCAGCTCGACCGCGAGGCCGGTCGTCGTCGGCTGCTCGAAGGGACGCCGCCCGGGGACGACGCCGCCCGGCCAGTCGAGCGCGTCGTCGGCGGGCTGGAGCAGGACCTCGTCCGCGAGGTCGTCGAGCCGGACGCGCTCACCCTCCTCGAGCGCCGCGAGCAGGTGGTCCTTCGCCACGACGACGACCGCGACCTCCTCGTAGAGCGCGATCACGTGCAGGCCGTCGCGCTCGGTCGGCAGACGCAGGAGCGCGGCGTCGACCGCGCCGCCACGCAACAGGTCGGCGGCGTCGTCCGCGGGGACGGGAACGAGGTCGAGCGGGAGGTCGGGACGTCGGTCCGCCCAGGTCCGGGCCCACTTGCCGGGCGTCGCACCCGGGACGTAGCCGAGCCGGAACGACGGGGGCGCGTCGCCGTCGTCGGGCGCACCGTCGTCCTGGCGCGCCCCGGCCACGTCGTCCTGCTGCTGGTCGTCCACGTGACCAGGCTATCGACCGCCGCCCGCCGGGACGCGGCGCGCCACCGCCGGGATCGCCGCGGCTCGGTACGCTTGCGGCATGAGCTCCAGCCCCGCCGCGCGCCCGTCGTCTCACCGCATGAAGCCCGCGACCGCGGCCAAGAAGCTCGGGATCTACCTGCCGGCCACGCCGGAGGAGTTCCAGCACGGCGCGATCACCCGTGACGAGCTCACCGAGCTCGAGCGGAACCCGCCGGCCTGGCTCGAGACGCTGCGCCGCGAGGGCCCGCACCCGCGGCCGGTCGTCGCGGGTCGCCTGGGTGTCTCGATCGCGGGCCTCGCCCGCGGCGGCATCACCGAGCCCCTCACGACCGCCGACATCGACGAGCTCCGTGCCGACCCGCCGCTGTGGCTCGTCGCCGAGCGCGAGACGCACCGCAAGGTGCTCGAGGAGGAGGAGCGGATCGCGGCGCGCCAGCGCGGCGAGAGCTGAGCCTCCCCCGCCCCGACGACGTCACGCCGGGTCAGCCCTCCGGCGCGCCTTCTGCGCGCCTCGCCGCGCGGTCGGTGTGACCCAGCGCGAGGTCGGGGGCCACGACGTCGCGCAGCCTCGCCTTGAGCTGAGGCAGCTCCGGGAACGCGCCCTCCAGGGCCCGGTCCCAGACCACCTGCTCGGCGGCGCCGTCGTCGGGCGTGCCGGAACCCGGGCGCACCGTCACGCGGAACACCCCGCCCGTGCCGGGGACGAGCGCGACCTCGCCGAGCCGGGTGCCGAACGTCGTGAGCAGCTCCTGCGCGACCCAGGACGCCCTGAGCATCCAGCGGCACTGCGTGCAGTACTCCACCGCGACCGACGGCAACCTGTCAGAAGCTGGCGGCACTGGGGTGCCGTCAGCTTCTGACAGCTCGGGGGGCGGGGCCGTCACGCGAGGGCCTGGTCGAGGTCGGCGAGCAGGTCGGCCGCGTCCTCGATGCCCACGGAGACGCGCACGAGGTCGGCGGGGACCTCGAGCGCGGACCCGGCGACGGAGGCGTGCGTCATGCGGCCCGGGTGCTCGATGAGCGACTCGACCCCGCCGAGCGACTCCGCGAGCGTGAAGACGCGCGTCCGCCCGACCACGTCGAGCGCGGCCGACTCCGAGCCGACCCGGAACGACACCATGCCGCCGAACCCGCGCATCTGGCGGGCGGCGAGCTCGTGGCCCGGGTGCGACGCGAGCCCCGGGTAGAGGACCTCCGTGACGCGGGGGTGCTCGTCGAGGAACGTGGCGACGGCGGCCGCGTTCGCGGTGTGCCGGTCCATCCGGACGGCGAGCGTCTTGAGCCCGCGGAGCGTGAGCCACGCGTCGAACGGCCCGGCCACCGCGCCCGAGGCGTTCTGGTGGAACCGCACCGCGTCCGCGAGGGACGTGCCGCCGTCCGGCGCCTGCCGCCCGCCGGGGAGCGCGACCGGCGCCTCCGCGGCGCCCCCGTGCCCGACGCGCGGCCCCACGACGAGCGCTCCCCCGACGACGTCGCTGTGCCCTCCCACGTACTTCGTGGTCGAGTGCACGACGACGTCCGCACCGAGCGCGAGCGGGTTCTGGAGGTAGGGCGTGGCGAAGGTGTTGTCGACGACGAGCAGCGCGTCGGCGTCGTGCGCGACCTCCGCGAGCGCCGCGATGTCGCTGATCCCGAGCAGCGGGTTCGTGGGCGTCTCGACCCAGATCGCGCGGGTGCGCCCGGGCTGGACGGCGGCCCGGACGGCGTCGAGGTCCGCGAGATCGGCGGCGGTGTGCTCGACTCCCCACGCGCCGAAGACTCGGGCGACGAGCCGGTACGTCCCGCCGTAGGCGTCGTCGGGGATGACGACGTGGTCGCCGGGGCGCAGCGCGGCGCGCAGCAGCGCGTCCTCCGCGGCGAGGCCGGACGCGAACGCGAAGCCCGCGGTCCCTCCCTCCGCCGCGGCGAGCGCCGTCTCGAGCGCGGTCCGCGTCGGGTTGGCGGAGCGCGAGTACTCGTAGCCGCCGCGCAGCCCGCCGACGCCGTCCTGCTTGTAGGTGGAGGTCGCGTAGATCGGCGGGACGACGGCGCCCGTCGTGGGGTCCGGGTCCTGTCCCGCATGGATGGCACGGGTCGCGAAGCCGGCACCGGACCAGTCGTGGTGTGCGCCGGGGCTCGTCTCGGGGGTCATCGGTCCAGGCTATCGACGCCGGGCGCGCCGTGGGCGGCCCGTGCGGAACGGGCACCCTTGCCAACCTAGGCTATTGCTATTAGCTTTACGGCTATGATCACTCACTACGCCGCCTCCTCGACCGACCCCTCCGTCGCGCGGCCGTCCGGTCCGCCGCCGGTCGCCACGACACGTCCCGCCTCGAGCCGCCGCGCCGCGGCGACCGCGCTCGGCGCCCTCGGAGCGCTCGTCGTCCTGTTCCCCGCGCTCCGCCCCTGGCCGAGCGAGGCCGTCGCGACGCCCGAGCTGGCGCGAGCCATGGCGTCCGACCGGTGGATCGTCGCGCACCTCTGCGGCGCGGCCGCGATCGCCCTCTGGCCGTACGCCGCCGCGCTCGTCACGCGCCTCCTGCCCGCCGGGCGTGCCGCCCGTGCCGCGGTGGTCACGGGCGGCGCCGGCGCGGCGCTCGTCCTGCCCTACTTCGGCGCCGAGATCTTCGCGATCCACGAGCTCGCCGGGCGCGCGACGACCACGTGGGACCCGGCCTTCCTCGACGCGATCGACGACATCCGCCTGCAGCCCGTCGCCGCGACGATGTTCGCGTCCGGGCTGCTGCTGCTCGCGGTCTCGGGCGTGCTGCTCGCCGTCGCGTGGTGGCGCGCGCAGGACGGCGCGGCCCGCTGGGCGGCCGTGCCCCTCGCCGCCGCGCTCGTCCTGTTCCTGCCCCAGTTCTTCGCGGGCGAGCCCGTCCGGGTCGCGCACGGCGTCCTCGCGGGGCTCGCCGCGTGGCTGCTCGCCGCCGCCGTCGTCAGGACCCCAGGAACCCCAGCAGGTCGTGCCGTGTGAGCACCCCCACGGGCTTGCCGTCGTCGACGACCATGACGGCGTCGTCGTGCTCGAGCGCCGCGCGCAGCGACTCGACGCTCTCGCCGCTGCCCACGAGGGGCAGCGGCGGGCCCATGTGGGTCTCCACGCGGTCCGCGAGGGACGCGTGGCCCGCGAAGACGACGTCGAGCAGGTCGCGCTCGGTCACGGCGCCCGCGACCTCGCCCAGCACCACGGGCGGCTCCGCCGAGACGACGGGCATCTGCGAGACGCCGTACTCGCGCAGGATGTCGATCGCGTCGCGCACGGTCTCGTGCGGGTGGGTGTGGACGAGCGCCGGCATCTCGCCGCTCTTGCCCCGCAGCACCTCGCCCACGGTCACGCCCGACGCCGCCGGGAGGAACCCGTACGACCGCATCCACGCGTCGTCGAACACCTTGGACAGGTAGCCACGGCCGCCGTCGGGCAGCAGCACGACGATCACCGCGCGCTTCGCCGCCTCGGGGTCCTCGCGCTGGAGCCGCTCCGCGACGCGCAACGCCGCGACGACCGCCATGCCGGACGACCCGCCGACGAGCAGCGCCTCCTCGTGCGCGAGGCGCCGCGTCAGCTCGAACGACTCGGCGTCGGAGACCGCGATCACCTCGTGCGGCACCGCCGGGTCGTAGGCCGACGGCCAGAAGTCCTCCCCCACGCCCTCGACGAGGTACGGCCGGCCCGTCCCGCCCGAGTACACCGAGCCCTCGGGGTCGGCGCCGACCACGCGGACCTCCCCGCCGTCGGCCGCGTCGCGGGACGCCGAGACCTCCCGCAGGTACCGGCCCGTCCCCGTGATCGTGCCGCCCGTCCCGACACCGGCCACGAAGTGCGTGACGCGGCCGTCCGTGTCGGCCCAGATCTCCGGGCCGGTCGAGGCGTAGTGCGACGCCGGGCCGTTCGGGTTGGAGTACTGGTCCGGCTTGTAGGCGCCGGGGATCTCCCGCACCAGCCGGTCGGACACCGAGTAGTACGAGTCCGGGGAGTCGGGGGCCACCGACGTCGGCGTCACGACCACCTCCGCGCCGTACGCGCGCAGGACGTCGCGCTTGTCCTGCGAGACCTTGTCCGGGCAGACGAACACGCAGCGGTAGCCCTTGCGCTGCGCGACGAGCGCCAGGCCCACGCCGGTGTTGCCGCTCGTCGGCTCGACGATGGTCCCGCCGGGCCGCAGCGCGCCCGACTCCTCCGCGGCCTCGATGATCCTGAGCGCGATCCGGTCCTTGACCGAGCCCCCCGGGTTCACGTACTCGACCTTCGCGAGGATCGTCGCGTCGAGTCCTTCCGTCAGGTGCGTCAGCCGGACGAGGGGGGTGTTCCCGACCAGCTCGGACACGTGCTCCACGTAGCGCATGGCCCCACGCTAGCCGCGCCGCGAGCCGGTGACCGGACGACGGGGCCGAGCACCGGAGGCCCGCTGCGGGGCCCGGGTGAGGACGACGTCAGGAGGAGGTGAACGGGGACGCCGGAACTGGCGTCGGGCAGGCCCGAAGGAGCACGCTGGCGTCATGAGCTCCACCCCCGACGCACCCGACACCCCCGGGGACACGACCCCGAAGCACCTGAGCACGCTCGAGCCGACCTCGACCGCGGCCCCCGCCGACACGGCGCGGCCGCCGGCGAACGTCCCGGCGCACGGGCTGCACCTCGAGGCGAGCGACCAGCCCTACCGCCCCGTCCGGGACGGGCGCAGCCCCTTCCCGTCGATCGCCGACTACGCGTTCCTCTCGGACTGCGAGGCCAACGCCCTGGTCGCGCCGAGCGGCGCCGTCGAGTGGATGTGCGTGCCGCGGCCCGACTCACCCAGCATCTTCTCGTCCGTGCTCGACCGCGGCACGGGCTCGTTCCGCGTCGGCCCCTACGGGGTCGGGGTCCCCGTCGCGCGGCGCTACCTACCCGGCACGCTCGTCCTCGAGACGACGTGGCAGACGACGACCGGCTGGCTCGTCGTGCGGGACGCGATGGTCATGGGGCCCTGGCACAACGTCGCCGAACGCTCGCAGACCCACCGCCGCACCCCCACCGACCACGACGCCGAGCACATCCTGCTCCGCACCGTCATCTGCGTGAACGGCACCGTCGAGCTCGACGTGGTGTGCGAGCCGATGCCCGACTACGGACGCCGCGCCTGCCAGTGGGAGTACGAGGGCGACGGCTACAACCGTCTCGTCGCACGCCGCGGAGACGGGCCCAACCCCGACCTGCACATCACGAGCAGCCTGCGCCTCGGCGTCGAGGACCGCCGCGTCCAGGCGCGCACCCGTCTGCGCGCCGGCGAGCACGCGTACGTCGCGATGTCGTGGTCCGGGCTCCCCGCGCCGTCGGACTGGGAGGAGGCCCTGCGCGCCATGCAGCGCACCGAGCGGTACTGGCGCGAGTGGCTCACCCAGGGCGTGTTCCCCGACCACCCGTGGCGCTCGTACCTGCAGCAGTCCGCGCTGACCCTCAAGGGCCTCACCTACGCCCCGACGGGCGCGCTGCTGGCCGCGGCGACGACGTCCCTGCCCGAGACCCCCGGCGGCGAACGCAACTGGGACTACCGGTACGCGTGGATCCGCGACTCGACGTTCGCCCTCTGGGGCCTCTACACCCTCGGCTTCGACCGGGAGGCCAACGACTTCTTCGCGTTCGTGCACGACGTGTGCCGCGACGACCAGCCGCTCCAGGTGATGTACGGCGTCGGCGGCGAGCACCGGCTCGACGAGCACGAGCTCGACCACCTCCACGGGTACGAAGGGGCCCGGCCGGTGCGCGTCGGGAACGACGCCTACCTGCAGACCCAGCACGACGTGTGGGGCGCCGTCCTCGACTCGGTCTACCTGCACGCCAAGTCACGCGAACAGCTCCCCGAGTCCCTGTGGCCCGTCCTCAAGCAGCAGGTCGAAGAAGCCATCAAGCACTGGCACGAGCCCGACCACGGCATCTGGGAGGTCCGTGGCGCGCCCCAGCACTTCACGTCGTCCAAGCTGTTCTGCTGGGTCGCGCTCGACCGCGGCGCCCGCCTCGCCGAGCTCTACGACGAGCACGACTTCGCGTCCCAGTGGTCCAAGATCGCCGACGAGATCCACGCCGACATCTGCGCCCACGGCCTCGACGACCGCGGCGTGTTCACCCAGCACTACGGCACGACGGCGCTCGACGCCTCCCTGCTGCTCATGCCGCTGCTGCGCTTCCTCCCGCCCGACGACGAACGCGTCCGCAACACCGTCCTCGCGATCGCCGACGAGCTGACCGAAGAGGGCCTCGTCCTGCGGTACCGGACCGACGAGACCGACGACGGGCTCTCCGGCGAGGAGGGCACGTTCACGATCTGCTCGTTCTGGCTCGTGTCCGCGCTCGTCGAGATCGGCGAGGTCGACCGGGCCCGCGCCCTGTGCGAGCGGCTGCTGTCGTTCGCGAGCCCGCTCGGCCTCTACGCGGAGGAGATCGACACCCGCAACGGTCGGCACCTCGGCAACTTCCCGCAGGCGTTCACGCACCTGGCGCTCATCAACGCCGTGATGCACGTCGTCCGGGTCGAGGAGGCCGCGACCTCCCCGACCGGCTTCGCCGCGGCTCACCGCTCCGCGAGCTGACGCCGTTCGCCGAGCACGACGCCCGCGGGGTCGGGTGCGCGGGCGGGCGCCCGCTCGGCCGTCGTCCCGCGCGCCCGCCTGCGCGTCGAGCATGCGGTCAGCCCCGCGCGCGCCCGGTCCCCTTCTCCCGTGAGTGCGTACTCTTTGCGCGACACACCCGGCGAGTCGCGCAAAGAGTACGCACTCACCGAGAAGGGGGCCGGCCGAGCATGGGGATGCGCGCATGCTCGGCGCCGCGCGCGATGCCGTGTGCGCGACTCTCCGGGATCTGCTGCCCGGAGCCGAAGAGCCCCACACGATCCGGAGGCTCGCCGCCATCGGCCCACACGTCACCGTCGGCGAACCCAGCGTCACCCTCGGCGAACCCAGCGTCACCCTCGGCGAACCCAGCGTCACCCTCGGCGAACCCAGCGTCACCCTCGGCGAACCCAGCGTCACCGTCGGCGAACCCCGCCCGCCCCACCCGCCTCAACCAGAGCGACGTGTCCGACCACCAAGTCCGACCACCAGGAGGGTTGCGCACAAAGGCTAATGGGCATAGCTTTATGGCTATGAGCGACACATCCTCCACCGTCCAGCACCTCGACCGTCCTGAGGGGCGCATCGCCTACACCGTCACCGGCACGGGCCCGCTCGTCGTGGCGACGCCCGGCATGGGCGACCTCCGCTCGAGCTGGGACGACCAGGTCCCCGCACTCGTCGCGGCGGGCTATCGCGTCGCGGTCGCGGACCTGCGCGGCCACGGCGACTCGGACACGACGTTCCGCACCCACGGCGACGCGGCCACGGCGTCGGACGTCGTGGCGCTGGTCGAGCACCTGGCGGGCGAGCACCCCGCGGACGACGCCCGCGCCGTGCTGGTCGGGAGCTCGATGGGCGGGTCGGCGTCGATCGTCGCGGCGGCCGCGCGCCCCGAGCTCGTCCGTGGCCTGGTGCTCGTGAGCGCGATGGGCCGCGAGCACACGGACGGACTGAAGCGCACGGTCATGCACGGGGTGATGCGGACGCTGCTGGCACGCCCGTGGGGGGCGAGGGCGTGGGCGGGCTACTACACGAGCATCACCAAGGGTCGCCGCTCCGAGCGGTTCCCCGAGCACGTCGCGGCGGTCCGCGCGTCCCTGCAGGACCCGGCGCACCTGCGTTCCTTCCGCGACCTGGCGCTGCAGCTCGACCACCACGAGGTCGACGCCGCCGTCCGGACGCTCGCCGCGCACCCGGTCCCCACGGTCACGCTCGTCGGCGCGCTCGACCCCGACTTCCCCGACCCGGCCGCGGAGGCGGCGTGGCTGCGTTCGCAGCTCGGGGGGTCGGCGGCCGTCGTCCCGGACACCGGGCACTACGCGCAGCACCAGGCGCCCGAGGTCGTCACCGAGGCGATCCTCGGCCTCCTCCGCGAGCTCGACGCGCCGGCCGTCCAGAGCGCCCCGGCCGCCGCCGAGCGGAGCGAGCACCGTGCCTAGGGCGGGCCTGTCCCGGGACGCGGTCGTGGAGCACGCGCTCGCGCTCGTCGACGACGGCGGCACGACCGGGTTCGCGGACCTCACCCTCGCGCGGGTGGCGGCGCGGGCGGGGGTCGCGACGCCGAGCCTGTACAAGCACGTGGGGTCGCTCGATGACCTGCGCCGCGGGGTCGCGCTCGTCGCGGTCCGCGAGCTCGGGCGTGCGTGCGCGGCGGCAACGGTGGGGCGTAGCGGACCGGATGCGCTGCGGTCGCTCGCGCGGGCCATCCGCGGCTACGCCGTCGCGCACCCCGGCCGGTACGCGGCGACACAGGTCGCGCCGGACCCGTCCTCCGCGGACGACCTGGAGCTCTCGGCCGCGGGCGCCGACGTCGTCGCGATCGTGGCCGCGACCCTGCGCGGGTTCGACCTCGACGAGGCGCGCACGGTCGACGTCGTCCGGGCTGTCCGGTCCGGGGTCCACGGCTTCGTGTCCCTCGAGCTGGGCGGAGGCTTCGGCCTGCCCGACGACGTCGACGCGAGCTACGACGTCCTCGTCGAGATCCTCGTGGACGGCCTCGAGGGGCTGGCAGCGGCCGCGACCACGCCGGCTGCCTCGTAGCGAGGGCTGGCGAACGGCTGGGCGGTGTGGGAGAACGGGAGGGTCGCCCACCCCGGAGGAGCCCGATGTCCGCTCGGATCACGCTCGACAGCACCACCGTCAACGCCCCGGACGCGCTCGCGCTCGCGGAGTTCTACGCGGTCATCACCGGTGGGAGCGCCGCGGGCGACGCGCGCTGGGCCGCCGTCAGCGGGCCCGACGGGCGCATCGCGTTCCAGCAGGTGGAGGACCACCGCGCCCCCGACTGGCCCGCGGACTCGGTGCCCACCCAGCTGCACCTGGACTTCCACGTGGACGACCTCGAGGCCACCGCGGCGCGGGTCCTCGCGGCGGGAGCCACGCAGTTCGAGGCACAGCCCAACGCCGACCACTGCCTCGTGTTCGCCGATCCCGCCGGACACCCCTTCTGCCTGTCCACCTGGGCGCTCGACGAGCTCTTCGACGCCGTCCGCGGCGCCTAGGCCCGCCGGATGGACCAGCCCGTCCGGTGGGGCGTGACCGTCGACTGCGCGGACCCCCGCGTCGTGGCGCGGTTCTGGGCGCTCGCGCTCGGGTACCGTGAGCCGCCGCCGCCCGAGGGCCAGCCCACCTGGGACGCGTGGTTCGACGCGCACGGCGTCCCGCCGGACGAGCGCGACGACGCCACGTACCTGGCGGACCCGTCGGGCAGGCTCCCGACGCTGTCGTTCCTCAAGGTCCCCGAGCCCAAGACGACGAAGAACCGGCTCCACCTCGACGTCAAGGTCTCGGGCGGCCGCGACGTGCCGCAGGAGCGGCGCGAGGCGGCGATCCGCGCGAAGGTCGCGGAGCTCGTCGCCGCGGGGGGCCGGACGCTGCAGGAGTACACCGGGCCGAGGGGGCTCGACCACGTCGTCCTCGCGGACCCCGAGGGCAACGAGCTCTGTGTCGTCTGACGCGGCGGCACATTCGGGGCAGACTGGACGCGTGCCCGCCCCCGACCCTCCCCCGCTGCCCGACGCCGTCACGGCCGTCCTCGCCGGGCTGCGCCGCTGGCCCGACATCGAGGGACCCGACCTCCTGGCCGCCGACGGCGCGGACCGCCTGCTGCTCGCGGAGCTCGCCGGGCTCCTGGCCGGACCGGGCGGCGAGGCGCTCACCCGGGCGGGGGCGGTGAGCATCCTCGACGACGCGCACGGCGCCCTCACGCTCGGCGCGCTGACGCTCGGCGCCCGCGGCCCGCGCGTCTGGCAGGACTCCGTGGTCGCGGAACGGGCGCTCGACGCCAACGCCGAGCGGCTCGGGCTCGCCGGCGCGTACGAGCGCCGGTCCGCGGGCGCCCCCGGGTCGGCGCTCGTCCCGGCCGACGTGACAGGTGGTGCCCGGCTCGTCCTGCTCCGGCTGCCACGCTCGCTCGCCGCGCTCACGGAGCTCGCGGAGGCCGTGGCAGGGTCCGCCGCACCGGACGTCGTCGTGCTGGCGGGCGGCATGGTCAAGCACATGACGCCCGCGATGAACGACGTGCTCGGCCGGTGCTTCACGACGGTCCACGCGACGCGCGGACGGCACAAGGCACGCGTGCTCGTCGCGTCGGGGCCTCGGGAGGTCGAAGCGACGTACCCGGTCGCGGAGCAGGCGGCGGCCGACCTGGCCGTGTGGGCGTACGGGGCGGCGTTCGCTGGGCCACGGCTCGACCGTGGCGCACGCGCGCTGCTCGAGGCGCTCGGCCTGCTTTCCGGCACGTCCGGCGCCCCGTCCGCCGATCGCGCGTCGTTCCCGCCCGGCGCGACGGTCCTGGACCTGGGTTGCGGCACGGGCGTCCTCGCCACGAGCGTCGCCCGCGCCTTCCCCGACGCGCGCGTGGTCGCGACCGACGTGTCCGCCGCGGCGGTCGCGTCGACGGCGCTCACGGCCGAGCACGCGGGCGTCGGCGACCGGGTCGAGGCGGTGCGCGACGACGCCGGGCGCGACCTGCCCGACGCGACGTTCGACGTCGTCGTCTGCAACCCGCCCTTCCACGTGGGAGCCGCCGTCCACACGGGCGCGGCGTCCCGGATGTTCCGCACGGCGGCGCGCGTGCTGCGGCCCGGCGGCGTCCTGTGGACGGTGTACAACTCGCACCTGCGGTACCGCGCGGAGCTCGCGCGCGTCGTCGGCCCGACGACGCAGGTCGCCCGCGACCGTACGTTCACCGTGACCCGGTCGGTCGCGAGCCCGGCGGGCGGCGCCCCAGCGCACGGCCGCCCCGGACGCCGCACTCCACCCGAGGAGGAGACGCCATGAGCGACACGACCCCGGACCACCCGGGCACCCCGCACGGCCCCGTCGCGGTCACGTTCCCCGACCGGTGGGCCGTCGCCGCGCCCGTCGCCGGGGACACGACCCCGATCGAGGTGCACGCGCTCGAGGACGACACGGTGCTGCTGCGGCAGTCCAAGCGCTCGAGCCACGAAGCGCCGGTGCTCGCGCTGCTGTTCGGGTCGGAGCGCGCGCTCCTCCTCGACACGGGCGCGACCGCCGACCCGGAGGCGTTCCCCCTGCGCAGCACCGTGGACTCGCTCGTCGCGGACTGGCTCGAGCGGAACCCGCGCGAGGACTACGGGCTCGTCGTCGTGCACTCGCACGCGCACGGCGACCACGTCGCGGCGGACCCGCAGCTCGCCGACCGGCCGGGAACGGTCGTCGTCGGGAAGGAGCTCGGGGACGTCCAGGCCTTCTTCGGGCTCGGCGAGCCGGGGAGCGCCGACGACGAGGTCGCGTTCGACCTCGGAGACCGCGTCCTCACGGTCCTCGCGACCCCCGGCCACCACCCGACCGCGATCACGCTGCTCGACCCCCGCACCGGGATCCTGTGGACGGGCGACAGCATCTACCCCGGCCGCCTCTACGTGGACGACCGCCGCGCCTTCGCGACCAGCACCGCACGGCTCGCCGCCTTCGCGGCCGAGCACGACGTGCGGTGGGTGGTCGGGGCGCACGTCGAGGCGGCGCGCACGCCGCGGACCGAGTACCCGTTCGCCGCGCGGTCGCAGCCCGACGAGGCGCCGCTCGCCCTCGCACCCGACGTCCTCGCCGAGGTCGCCGACGCCGCCGCGGAGCTCGCGCTCACGCGACCCGGGCGCCTGGTGCGCGACCGGTTCACCGTCGTCGACGTCAAGAGCAAGACCGCCCTCGCGCGGTTGCTCCTCGCGAGCTGGGCGCACCGGCTCCGGGGACGTAACCGGCTCCCCTGACGCGGTTCTCCCCGGAGCTGTCAGAAGCTCACGGCACCCCGGTGCCGTGAGCTTCTGACAGGACGCGGACGCGGAAGGGTCAGGCGATGTCGACGAGGTCGACGACGAACACCAGCGTGTCCGTGCCGCCGATGCCGGCCTGCGGGACGCCGCGCTGGCCGTACCCGTGCTCCGGGGGGACCGACAGGAGCACGCGCGAACCGAGGTTCTGGCCCACGAGGCCCTTGTCCCAGCCGCCGATGACCATGCCGACGCCGATCGGGAAGTCGATCGTGGCGCCGCGGTCGTACGAGTTGTCGAAGACGTGCCCGTCCCAGGTCTGGCCCAGGTAGTGCACGACGATCGTGTCGCCCTTGCTGACCTCGGGGCCGTCGCCCTGCTCGAGCACCTGGACCTGGAGGCCCTCGGGTGCGCCACCGTCCGGGAAGGTCAGCGTCGGCTTGTCGCCGAACGAGCCGGACGCTGCAGGCAGAGCGGGCTGCGCGGATTGCGAGGACTCGGACATCGGGGGTTCCCCTCTCGATCGGAAAAGACACCCCACCCTAGAGTGTGTCGCACGACCTCGCTGAGTTGCCGCCGGTGCGACCACGGCAGGACGGCGACCGGTCGACGACCGCACGCCCGACGTTCTCACCACCGGGAGGTTCCGTGCCCAAGGGCTACTGGGTCAGCATCTACCGCACGATCTCGGACCCGCAGAAGCTGGCCGCCTACAACGAGCTG
Source organism: Luteimicrobium sp. NPDC057192 (assembly GCF_042670205.1). NCBI lineage: Bacteria > Bacillati > Actinomycetota > Actinomycetes > Micrococcales > Luteimicrobium > Luteimicrobium sp. NPDC057192. The sequence continues at coordinate 53,539 of NZ_JBHUWD010000017.1, forward strand.
GCCGGTCCGGCCGTCCGTCTGCAGGGCGGGCGGACCCTCGTGCGCGGCGGCCGGGTCGCCGCGTACGACGAGGGGATCGCCGAGCGCACCGTCGTGGTCGAGTTCGACAGCTTCGAGCAGGCCGTGGCGGCACGCGAGAGCCAGGCGTACCAGGAGGCGCTGGCCGTCCTCGGCGACGGCGTCGAGCGCGACTTCCGCATCGTCGAGGGCGTCGACTGACCGTCGGCGAACCTGCCACCGGCCTGACCGGGGTCCCAGCCGACTCATAGCCGGGGCGGACCGGGCTCCGAGGTGCGCGCCCCACAGTGGAGTCCTCGCACCCGCAGGAGGACCCATGACCAGCACCGTCGCCCGTGCGCCGCAGCCCGAGGGCGCGGCGCGCGTCCCCGGGCAGTCCGCCCGGCCCCCGGTCCTCGGGCGCGCCGCCCGCGCCGACGCCGCCGTCCGGCTCGTCGCGGGCGCGCTGCTCTGGCTCGCGCTGCTCCTCGTGACGTCGTGGTGGGTCGCGGGCGGCGGCGTCCAGGACCTCGGCGGCTGGGTGAGCGGGCTGACGTCGGTCGGACGCCTGTCCGGGCTCGCCGCGTCCGTGCTGCTGCTCGCTCAGGTCGTCGCGATGGCCCGGCTGCCGGTCCTCGAGCGCGCCTACGGCCAGGACCGGCTCGCACGGGTCCACCGGCTGCTCGGGCTCACGTCGTTCGACCTCATGGCCGCGCACGTCCTGATCGTCGTCTGGGGGTACGCGGGCGGGTCGGCGCTGCGCTGGCCGGCAGAGCTGTGGGACCTCACGATCCACGAGCCCGGCATGCTCCTCGCCGTCGCGGGGCTCGCGTGCCTCGTCATGGTCGTCGTCACGAGCCTGCGCGCCGCGCGACGCCGGCTGCGCTACGAGTCGTGGCACCTGCTCCACCTGTACGCCTACCTGGGGGTCGCGCTCGCGCTCCCCCACCAGCTCTGGACGGGCCAGGACCTCACCGCCTCGACCGCGCGGACCGTGTTCTGGTGGACCGCCTGGGGCGTCGCGATCGGTGCTGTCCTCGTGTGGCGCGTCGGACGGCCCGTCCTGCTCAACCTGCGGACCCGGCTGCACGTCACGGCCGTCGTCCCCGAGGGAGCCGGCACGTGGTCGGTGCACCTGGGCGGCGAGCGCCTCGACCTGCTCCGCGCCGACGCCGGCCAGTTCTTCACCTTCCGCTTCCTCGCGGGCAAGGGCTGGACGCGCGGCAACCCGTACTCGCTGTCCGCCGCGCCCGACGGCGCAGGGCTGCGGATCACCGTCGCCGCCTCGGGCGACGGGAGCGCCGCCGTCAGCACGCTCGCCCCCGGGACCCGCGTGCTCGTCGAGGGGCCGTACGGGCGCCTGAGCCACCGCGCGCGGTCGCGGCGCAAGGTCGCGTTCCTCGGGGCCGGGGTCGGCGTGACGCCGCTCCGCGCCCTGGCCGAGGGGCTGGACTACGCGCCCGGCGAGGCCGTCTACCTCGAGCGGTACACCGACGAGCCGCTGTTCACCGCCGAGCTGCAGGAGCTCCACGCCCGCCGCGGGCTCGTCGTCCTTCGGCTCCCCGGGCGACGCCGGGCACCGGGCTCGTGGCTCGGCGACGGCGTCGGGCCCGCCGACGACGTCACCGCCCTCCGCTACTGGGTGCCCGACGTCGCCGAGCGCGACGTGTACGTCTGCGGGCCGCCCGGGTGGACCGCCTTCGTGACCCGCACCCTCGCCGACGCCGGCCTCCCCGCCGAGCGGCTCCACCTCGAGACCTTTGAGTGGTGACCCCATGAAGCGCATCGTCCTGTGGAGCCTGTCCACGCTCACCGTCCTCGTGCTGCTGCTCAGCTACCACACGTCCACCAGCAGCCGCGTGCCGCTGGGGAGCGAGTCGTCCGTCGTCGCGCAGGCCGGGACCGCGGGCTCGGGGTCGTCCGGCTCCTCGGGTTCCTCCGGCGCGGCGGGGTCGGACTCGTCGGGTTCCGGATCGTCCGACTCCTCGGGCTCGGACTCGTCCGGCTCGGGGAGCGGCTCGTCGGGCTCGTCCGGGTCGTCGAGCTCGGCGTCGAAGACGGTCGACGGCGACACGGCCCAGACCCAGTGGGGCCCGGTCCAGGTGTCGGTGACGGTCGCAGGCGGGAACGTCACCGAGGTGACGGTCCTCCAGCAGCCGAACGGCAACGGCCGCGACCAGCAGATCAACTCGTACGCGCTGCCGATCCTGCGCCAGGAGGCGCTGTCCGCGCAGAGCGCGAACATCGACATGGTCTCGGGCGCGACGGTCACGAGCCAGGGCTACGTGAGCTCGCTGCAGAGCGCGCTCGACAAGGCGGGGATCTGACGTGTCCACGCTGCCCGCGCCGGCCGCGCCGGCCGCGCCGCCCACCGCCCGTCGCGTCGAGCACGTCATGGGGATGCCCGTCAGCCTCGCGCTGCGCGGGCGCCACGCGACCGGTCCGCGCGCCGACGCCGCCTGGGAGGCCGCGCTCGCCGAGCTGCGCCACGTCGACGCCGTCTTCAGCACCTACCGGCCCGACTCGTGGATCAGCCGGCTGGGACGGGGCGAGGTGACCGTGGACGACTGCCCGCCCGAGGTCCGCGAGGTCCTCTCCCTCGGCGAGCTGGCCCGGCTCGGCTCGGGCGGTGCGTTCGACGTGCGCCGCCCCGGACCTGACGGCACCGTCGTCCTCGACCCGAGCGGCGTCGTCAAGGGCTGGGCGGTCGAGCGCGCGCTGCGGGCCTTCGACGACCTCGACGGCACGGACGTCTGCCTGTCCGCGGGCGGCGACCTCGCGTGCCGGACGCGCGCCGACGGCTCGCCGGGCTGGCGGATCGGCGTCGAGGACCCTCACGACCCGGCGCGCGTGGTCGCGGTCGTGCCCGTCCGGGACGGGGCCGTCGCGACGTCCGGCCTCGCGCACCGGGGCGCGCACGTCGTGGACCCGCGCACCGGACGGGTCCCGACGGCGCTCGCGTCCGTGACCGTCGTCGGACCCGACCTGACCTGGGCCGACATCGACGCGACGACCGCGTTCGTGCTCGGCGACGACGCCCTGCCGTGGCTCGCCGGACGGCCGGGCGAGGTGGGCGTCGTCGTGCGGGCGGACGGTACGGCGACGACGTTCGGTGCCGCCCCGAGCGGCGCCTGAGCCGGGCCGGGCGCCGGGCCGATGAGTCCGGGCGGACCGCCGGGTCTCTCTGGTGACGACATCGTGCACGTCACCGGGAGGACATCATGGGACTGATCCACGTCGAGCTGTTCACGACCCTCGACCTCGTCGCTCAGGCGCCGGGTGGCCCCGAGGAGGACCCCGAGGGGTTCCCGTTCGGCGGCTGGCAGGCACCGCTCATCGACGAGTGGTCCGGCACGCAGATCGCGGAGGCCTACGACGGCACCGACGCGCTGCTGCTGGGGCGCCGGACCTACGACATCTTCGCGGCGTACTGGCCCCACGTCGGCGAGGAGGAGGGCGGAGGCTTCGGGGCCCTGTTCAACAGCATCCCCAAGTACGTCGCGTCGCGCGGCACGCCCGACCTGTCCTGGGAGGGCTCGGTGCTCCTCGGTCCGGACCTGCCCGCGGCCGTCCGGGAGATCCGCGACCGCCACGAGCACGTGCACGTCGTCGGGAGCCTCGACCTCGTGCAGACCCTGCTCCGCGAGCGCCTGTACGACCGCGTCGACCTCCTGGTGCACCCGATCGTCCTCGGCGTCGGGAAGAAGGTGTTCGACGGCGGCGCCGTGCCGACCAACCTCACGCTCCTCGAGCCGCCCGCGGCCGGCCCGAAGGGCGCGGTGATGCTGCGGTACGGGCTCGCCGACGGCGTGCCGCGCACCGGAGACATGACGGCCCCGGACCTCGGTCTGGCTGAGTGACCGTGGACCGGGGCCGGCTGCGGGACGCGCCGTTCTGGCGGCGCGGCCCCGGGTCGGGTTCGGAACCGTCAGTTGCGCAGGATCGACAGCAGGCGCAGGAACTCGACGTACAGCCAGACGAGGGTCACGACGAGGCCGAACGCGGCCGCCCACGCGAACTGCGCGGGGACACCGCGCTCGACGCCACGCTTGATGGAGTCGAAGTCGACGAGCAGTGACGCAGCGGCCAGGGCGACCGCGGCGATCCCGATGACCACGCCGAGCGGGCCACCGCGCATGCCCCAGCCCCCGAGGACGCCCGTCCAGACGAGCACGAGGTTGACCAGCGAGAAGATCAGGTAGCCGCCCATCGCGACGAGCAGCCAGCGCGTGAACTTGGGCGTCACGCGGACCTTGCCCGACCGGAACAGGATGAGCGTCGCCGCGAACGTCGCGACGGTCGCGAGCACGGCCTGCAGGACGACGCCGTCGTAGAAGTCCTCGTACATGCGGCTGATGCCGCCGAGGAACGCGCCCTGGGCGACCCCGTAGGCGAGGATCAGGGCAGGGCTCGGGACCCGCTTGAAGGCGTTGGCGAGACCCAGGCCGAGACCGACGAGCATGCCGACGACCCACACCCACGGCGCCTGCGGCGTGATCGCGTACGTCACGGCGCCCACGGCCACGAGCACGGCGAGCAGCGAGCCCGTCCGCACGATGACGTCGTCGTAGGTCATCCGGCCGGTCTGGGCGGGCGTCGCCGCGGGCGACTGGTACATCGCCTCGAGCGTGGCGGCGTCCACGGTGCCCGGCGCGGTCGTGGTCCCGCCCGGCACGGACGGCACCGCCCCTCCGCGCGCGTTGAAGGCGGGGTTCTTGTCGAAGTACGGGTTGGCCACGTGTCCTCCTGGGTCGTTCCGGATGCTGTCCGGAGCGGTCCCCGCCATCCTATTCGGACACGGTGACGTCGTGACAGACACGGGGACGGCCCGAGAACAAGACCAGGGACTTCCCCGATCGGACCCTGGACATGACAAATGGCCCGTCCCAACGCGGCCCGGACTGTCTAGGCTCGGTCCCGGGCCCCGGAGCGCCCACCCACACGAACGACACAGACAGGACACCCATGATCGAAGCTCATGGCCTGACCAAGAGGTACGGGCCGAAGACCGCCGTGGACGGCATCTCGTTCACCGTCCGACCGGGAACCGTGACGGGCTTCCTCGGCCCGAACGGCGCCGGGAAGTCGACCACCATGCGCATGATCATGGGGCTCGACCGCCCGACCGCCGGCAGCGTGATCGTCAACGGCAAGCCGTACGCCCAGCACCGCTCGCCGCTCACCGAGGTGGGCGCGCTGCTCGAGGCCAAGGCCGTGCACACGGGCCGGACCGCCTACAACCACCTCCGCGCGCTCGCCGCGACGCACGGCATCCCGGCCTCGCGCGTCGGCGAGGTCATCGAGATGACCGGGCTCCAGTCCGTCGCGAAGAAGCGCGTGGGCGGGTTCTCGCTCGGCATGGGCCAGCGCCTCGGCATCGCCGTCGCGCTGCTCGGCGACCCGAAGACGCTCATCCTCGACGAGCCCGTCAACGGCCTCGACCCCGAGGGCGTGCTCTGGGTCCGCAACCTCGCGAAGTTCCTCGCCTCGGAGGGCCGGACGGTCTTCCTGTCCAGCCACCTCATGTCGGAGGTCGCGCAGACCGCCGACCGCGTGCTCGTCATCGGGCGCGGGAAGATCCTCGCCGACGCGTCGGTGCAGGAGTTCGTCGACGGGTCCTCGCAGAAGTCCGTCAAGGTCCGCTCGCCGCAGGCCGCCCAGCTCGCCGAGGTCGTGACCGGCGACGGCGTCGCCGTCACGAGCACCGAGCCCGGCCTCCTCAGCGTGACCGGCACCGACGCGAAGAGCATCGGCGAGGCTGCCGCCGCGAACGGCATCGTCCTGCACGAGCTCACCCCCGTCACGTCGACCCTCGAGCAGGCGTACATGGAGCTCACTGCCGAGTCGGTCGAGTACCACGCGACCGGCGCCCCGGACGGTGCCGCCGCCCCCGCCCCGACCAGCACGGAAGGAGCCGCGCGATGAGCGCCGCCACCGCTCTTCCCCAGGGCGCCGTCGACGGCGCCGTCCCCGCGTCGAAGTACCACCTGACCTTCGCCCGTGTCCTGCGGGCCGAGTTCATCAAGTTCCGCACGGTGCGCTCCACGGTCTGGACGCTCGCCGTCACGATCATCGTGCTCGTCGGGCTGGCGACCCTGTTCGCCGCGATCTTCCGGGCGAACGTCAACGACATCGGGGTGACCGGTGCGGAGGCAGCGACGACCCCGATCGTCACCGGTGTCGGCTTCGGGCAGCTCGTCCTCGCCGTCCTCGGTGCTCTCACGATCACGGGCGAGTACTCGACCGGGATGATCCGCTCGACGTTCTCCGCGGTCCCCACCCGGACGCCGGCTCTGGTCGCGAAGGCGGTCGTCGTGGTGGTCTCGGCGCTCGTCGTCACGGCGGTCGCGACGGCGATCACCGTGGGGATCATCACGCCGATCCTGTCCGGCTCGCCGATCGCGCTCGACCTGTCCGACCCGGACGTCCTGCGGGTCGTCGCAGGTACCCCGCTCTACCTGGCGGGGATCGCGCTGCTCGCTCTCGCGCTCGGCATCCTGATCCGCAACTCGGCGGGTGCGATCTTCGGCGTCATCGGCCTGGTCCTCGTGATCAACCCGATCCTCACGGGCATCCCGGTGAAATGGGTCAACGACTGGGCGCAGTACCTGCCGTCGGCGGCCGGCCAGCAGCTCCTCACGATCGACCCGCAGAACGACCCGTCGCCGTGGCTGGGGCTCCTCGTGCTCTTCGCGTGGGGCGTCGTGCTGTTCGGCATCGGCGTCTTCCTGGCGAAGAAGCGCGACGCCTGACCTCACCGGCACGCAACGAAGGGCCCCGCGGCAGCAGCCGCGGGGCCCTTCCTTCGCCGGCGGTGACGCCCCGTTCGCCGACGGTGACGCCCGGCCCACCGACGGTGACGCCCCGTTCGCCGACGGTGACGCCCGGCTCACCGACGGTGACGCCCGGCCCACCGACGGTGACGCCCCTTCCCGGGCGGTGCCCGATCACCCGTGAACGGTTGTCACCGTCGGCGAACGGGGCGTCACCCTCGGCGATTCCAAACGTCGCCCTCGGCGCTTTCGACGTCACCCTCGGCGAGGGTGTGCGAACGAAGGGCCCCGCGGCTGCTGCCGCGGGGCCCTTCTGCTGGGCGTGGTCCGGTCCGTCCGGACCGTCCCCGTCGACGCCCCGGACGAACTGGTCCGGGGTCAGACCTCGCCGAGGATCTCCTCAGGGGTGCCCTCCTCGACGCGGGCGGCGGCGTTCCACCTGGCCCAGAGGAACCGCTCGCCCATGCCGCGCGCCATGACGTGCCCGGCGGCGAGGAAAACGACGATCCCGACGGCCAGCACGGCAGCACCCACCCAGAACGGGGCGGCGGCGTGCGTCTTCGCGATGAGGCCGGCGATGACGGGCGCGGGGGCGGCGAAGCCCCAGCGGACGAGGTTGAACGCGCCGGTGGTGACGCGACGGTCGGGCGAGCCGAGCGCGAGCGACATGTCGGTGAGGTTCGCGTTCATGACGCCCATGCAGATGCCGGCGAACACGAGGACGACGACCATCCACGGTGTGGAGGGGTGCAGCGCGAAGACGACGACCGACACCAGGACGCCGAGGATCGCGACGAAGATCGTCTGCACGGCGCCGATCTTGTGGGCGAGCTTGTGCCCGACGACGAGGATGCCGAACGCGAGCCCGATGCCCCAGCCGGTGAAGACGAAGCCGAGCGCGATGACGCCGAGGTCGAGGAAGACCGGCGTGTAGCCGAGGACGACGAAGAACACGTAGTTGTACGCGGCGGTGACGACGCAGAGCACGAGGAACGCGGGCTTGCCGTAGAGCCTGAAGATCGAGCCGAGCCGCAGGGGCGCGGGCTTCTCGGCGGGGTCCTTGAGGCGCGACGCGGAGACGACGAGCGCGATGATCATGAAGAGCCCGCACGCGAGGAACGGGATGCGCCACTTGATCTCGCCGAGCAGACCACCCAGCAGCGGGCCGACGGCGAAGCCGAGGCCGACGCAGGTCTCGAAGAGCTCGACGACCCAGTTGCGGTCCTGCGCGAGCGACACGAGGAGCACCATCGCGGTCGCGAAGAACATCGCGTTGCCGAGACCCCAGAACGCGCGGAGCACGGCGAGCTGGGCGATGTTCTGGCTGAAGCCGGCGAGGATCGCGGCCACGCCGACGGTGCTGACGCCGGTGATGAGGATCTTCTTGTAGCCGAAGCGTCCGGTCGCCATGACGGCGGGGATCATGCCGAGCGCCATGAGCGCGATGTAGGCGGTGAAGAGCAGCTCGATCTGCCAGGTCGACGCCCCGAGGTCGGCACCGATGACGGGCAGGATCGGGTCGACGATCGCGATGCCGGCGATCGCGAAGAACGCGGTGAGCGCGGTCGCGTAGATCGCTGTCTTGTGGGGTTCGTTGCGTGTGGACGCCACGGGGACGAGACTCCTTGCGGGTAACTGTATCTACCAGGTAATTGCCTGTATCATACACCTATGACGATCGACGATGCCGCCGGCCACGGCGCCGACACCCTCGCGGGCGCAGGCGCCTCGCCGGACGACGCCGCGGCAGCGGCGGTCCTGTCCCGCATCGAGTACGAGGTCGCGCAGCTGATGCGGCGGGCGGACCGGTCGGTGAGCCGAGGCTCGAAGCGACCCGGCACCGGGATCACGGACCGCGCCGCCTACCTGCTCCTGCACCGCCTCGTCAGCGAGGGCGCGGAGAACGTCAACGTGCTCGCCGAACGGCTCGGGCTCGACGCGTCGACGGTCACCCGCCAGGTCGCGGTCCTCGAGAAGGCCGGCCACGTCCGCCGCACGCGCGACCCCCACGACGGTCGAGCCGTCCTCGTCGAACCCACGGACACGGGCGTCGACGCCCTCGCGGAGAACCGGGCGGAGCGCCGCGCCCTGTACGGGGACGTGCTCGGCTCTTGGTCCCGGCTCGACCGGGCGCTGCTCGCCGAGCTCCTGGGCCGCCTGAACTCCTCGCTCACCGAGTACCGCCACCGCGCCGACGACTGACGGTCACCCGCCCGCGTACGCGTCCGCCCACCGCCCGAGGACGCGGTAGGCGTGCGCACGTGCCTCGGGAGCCGACAGGACGACGTCGTGCAGGGCTCCCTCGATCCGCGCGAGCGTCACGTGCGAGCCGAGCTGGACGGCGCGCGTGGCGACGTGCCCGACGTCGAGCGCGGTGTCCGACGAGCGCATCGCCTCCGACCACACCGGCAGAAGCGTCGAGCGCGCCGAGAGCAGGACGAGCACCGGCAGGTCGAGGCCGAGCCCGCGGGCGACGTCGGCCTGGGCCCGGAAGACGGCGTCGAGCCAGGCCGGGTGGAGCGCGAAGCCGTGCTCGGGCCGCCACGCGAGGTCGTAGTCCCACTCCCCCTCGAACCGGCGCGAGACGGCTCGGGTGTAGAAGCCGAGGTCGACGGCGACCATCCGGCCCCGCGGCTGGAGGCGCGAGCGGAGCCCGAGGGCCGGCGCGACGACGGCGCGCCCGGTCGACCCGGCCTGGAACTCGAGCCACGGGCTGTTGAGCACGAGCGCGGTGGCGCGGCCGGGGAACGCCGCCGCCCACAGGCTGAGGGTCAGGCCGCCCGTCGAGTGCCCGACGAGGACCAGCGGCCGGTCCTCCCGCGAGCGTTCGCCCGGCAGGATGCCGTGGCCCATGACGGCGAGCGCCGCCTCGACGTCCCGGAAGTAGTGGCGCAGGTCGGCCGTGAAGCCCGGGGTCTGGCCCGGGCGCAGGCTGCGCCCGTACTTGTGCAGGTCGAGGGCGTAGAACCGGGCGCCGCGCTGGTGCCAGAACCGGGCGTGCTCGGCCTGGAAGAAGTAGTCGGACCAGCCGTGCACGTACAGCACGTCCGCGTCGCGCCCCGGCGTGCCAGAACCCGGTGGCCGTAGAGCGCCGGGCTCTGACAGGTCGGGGGCGTAGCGCACGAGGGTCGCGACGACGTCACCCTCGTCGTCCTCGCCGAGCGGGAGCGTCCGCTGCTCGAAGCCCGGGCCGAGGACGTCGGGGCGCCAGTCCTCGCCCTCGCGCCGCCCCCGCCCCATGCCGTCACGGTAGGCGCGCCCCGCCGACGACGCGCGGCGGTCAGGCGGGGTAGTCGCCCGCCGTGAGGTCCTCCAGCAGGCTCGGGTGCGTGGGCTCCCAGCCGAACCGCTCCCGGGTCAGCGCGCTCGACGACGGCTGGTCGACCCTGAAGATCGTCCCGAGGAAGCCGAAGCTCTCGCCGGGCACGGCCTCCACCGGCAGGTCGAGGGCTCCGCCGATGGCAGTGGCGAGGGCCAGCATCGAGTCGCCCTCGTCCGCGACCGCGTGGGCGACGGCGCCGGGCCCGCCCTGCTCGAGCGCGAGCCGGAACAGGCTCGCGGCGTCCAAGCGGTTCACGGCGGGCCACCGCTGGGCGCCGTCCCCGACGTAGCCGGACACTCCCGTGCGCCGCGCGGCGGCGATGAGCATGCCGGCGAAGCCGTACGCCGAGCCGCGCAGGTGCACCGAGCGCGGCAGCCGCACGGCGACGGGCCGCACGCCGCGGTCCTGGAGCGCGAGGACCTGGTGCGCGGTGCGGGCCCGCTCGGCCATCGGCCCCTCGACGGGCGTCGGGTCGTCCTCGGTGGACGCGCGCCCGGGGACCGCCGGCGTCCCGGAGGCGAACACCAGAGGCTTGCCCGTGCCCTCGAGGGCAGAGCCGAGCGCCTCGACCGCAGCGCGCTCCTCCGCGATCCCCTCGGCGACCCGCGTGAAGTCGTTGCTGAACGCCAGGTGCACGACGCCGTCCGCGTCGTCGGCGGCGGCGCGCAGGGTGTCGAGCGTGGTGAGGTCGCCGCGGAGGACTTCGCCCCCGGTGGCGGCGACCCGCTCCGCGGCGGCGTCCGAGCGGGCGAGGCCCACGACCTCGTGCCCGGCCGACAGAAGCTCGGGGAGGACCGCGGAACCGATCCCGCCGCTGGCTCCGGTGACGAAGACGCGCATAACTGCTCCTTGTGATGGGACTCGTGTCTCATCACCGTACCAAGTGACGAGACCTTTGTCTCGTCGCAGCGCGTGTCAGTCCGCGGGCGGCCGCCAGGGCTCGTGCGTGTGCGAGAGCCAGACCCGCTCCGGGTCGAGCGCGCGCACGAGCCGCTGGCCCTCGGTCCGCGGGTCGTCGAGCTCGCCGAACCACACGGCCGTGTCCCCCACGACGACGATCGGGCGTCCGCCCGTCTCGACGACGACCACCTGAGAGCCCGCGGTGTGACCCGGCGCCGGGACGAGCCGTACCCCAGGCAGGAGCTCCAGCTCGCCGTCGACCGGCACGTACTGCACGCCGGGAGCCTCGAGCCAGTCGCGGATCGTGTAGCCGTCCACGGTGCGGGCGTCGTCGAGCTCGCGGCGCTGGACGTAGATCGGCGTGCCCGGGAACAGGCGGTTGCCGCCGCAGTGGTCGCCGTGCAGGTGCGTGTTGACGACGAGGTCGATGCCGTCGAGGTCGATGTCCTGGTCGCTGAGCGGCCGGAGGCGCGGATCCATGTCGGCCAGGGCCGGATGGAGCTCGGTCATCCCGGTATCGACGAGCACGCGGCCATCCGGATGGTCGATGACGTGCACGTAGACCGGCATCCGCTCGCCCTCCACGAACAGGTCGGCGACGAAGACGGGGGTCACGGTGACAGCGCCCTCCGCGGACGCGCGGAGGTCGTTCGGTGCGGTGCTCATGCAGGACCTGACTGCCGTCAGCCCGGAAAGTCATCGCGGCGCGCCGCTGGCGCGGTGGCCCGGCACCCGCGGACCGACGGGACCGGAGTCCCGTCCGTAGGATGAGGCCATGCCACGCTGGGAGCCCGACGCCCGTGAACGCCTCGTCGTGGCCGCGCTGCACCTGTTCAACGAGCAGGGGTACGACGAGACGACCGTCGCACAGATCGTCGAGCGCGCCGGGCTCACCCGCAGCACGTTCTTCCGCCACTTCCCCGACAAGCGCGACGTCCTCGCGGCCGGGCAGGAGACCCTGTCACGTCTGCTGACCGACGGGATCGCGTCGGCGCCCGACGACGCCGGCGCCCTTGACGCGATGGCCGAAGGCCTCAGGGGCGCCGCCGGAGCGATGACGCCCGTCAGCCGGGAGTTCGGACCCCAGCTGCAGGCCGTCATCGCGGCGAGCGCCGAGCTCCAGCAGCGCGACCAGCTCAAGCGCGTGGGCCTCGCCGCCGCCGCTGCCGAAGCTCTTCGCGCGCGCGGCGTCGACCGTCGCACCGCCGACCTCGTCGCCGAGCTGGGGATGCTCGCGTTCAAGGAGGCGTACGCGACGTGGGTCGCCGGGGACGACGAGCAGGACTTCGGCGCGCTCGCGACAGGGGCGCTCGAGCAGCTCCGCGTCGCGGCGGCCGCGCTGGGCTGAGCCCCCGCCCCGCACATCGACCGAGCCTCACCGACAGCAGCGCAGCACCGACGAGAGGACGTCCGAGCATGGAGTTCCGCAGCACCGTCGAACCGCCCGAGCCGATGCACGGCCTCGAGATCCCGCCGGGCGTCGTCGAGTCCCTGGGCGGCGGGAAGCGTCCGCGGGTCGTCGTCACGCTGGGCGGGCACACGTGGCGCACGCGCGTCGCGATCCTGCGGGGGCGCGACCTCATCGGTCTGAGCAACGCGAACCGCTCCGCGGCGGGCGTGACCGTGGGTGACGAGGTCACGGTCGGCCTCGAGCTCGACGACGAGCCGGAGACGGTCACGGAGCCCGACGACGTCGCCGACGCCCTCGACGCGGCACCCGCCGCCCGGGCCGCGTTCGACCGGCTCACGGTGAGCCAGCGCAAGCAGCACGTGCGCGTCGTCGAGCAGGCGAAGAGGCCCGAGACCCGCGCGAAGCGGGTCGCGGGCCTCGTCGAGAGCCTCGGCGGGACGGCAACCTCGGGCTGACCGCCCGCCCGTGCGAAGACCGACCGGCCGCCGGAAGGCGAAGGGCTCGGGCGAGCCCCTGCCGGCCGGCGGCCGCCGCGTCAGGCCGAGGCCTGCTCGCGCTTCGGCAGCACCCAGCCCGGGCGCACGAAGTGGCACGTGTACCCGTTCGGGTACTTGAGCAGGTAGTCCTGGTGCTCGGGCTCGGCCTCCCAGAACGGCCCGGCGGGCTCGATCGTCGTCACGGCCTTGCCCGGCCACAGGCCGGAGGCGTCGACGTCGGCGATCGTGTCACGCGCGACCCGCTCCTGCTCGGGCGTGAGCGGGAAGATCGCCGAGCGGTAGCTCGTCCCGATGTCGTTGCCCTGCCGGTCCAGCGTCGACGGGTCGTGGACCTGGAAGAAGAACGCGAGCAGGTCGCGGTACGTCGTCCGGGTCGGGTCGAAGACGATCTCGACCGCCTCCGCGTGGCCCGGGTGCTTGCGGTAGGTCGCGTGGTCGTTCTGTCCGCCCGTGTAGCCGACGCGCACCTTCACGACGCCCGGCTGCCGCCGGATGAGGTCCTCCAGGCCCCAGAAGCAGCCGCCCGCCAGCACCGCTGTCTCGGTGCCGGGCTCGCGCGTGATCTCCCCGGTGTCGGTGATGCCGCTGGTCATGACGCGTTCTCCTTCGTGCTCGTGGTCTCGGAGGTCTCGAACAGGGTCCGGAAGCGACCGTAGCCCTGCTCCTCCAGCTCGGACGCGGGGACGAACCGCAGCGCGGCCGAGTTCATGCAGTACCGCTGGCCGCCCGTCGCGACCGGGCCGTCGTCGAACAGGTGCCCGAGGTGGCTGTCGGCCCCCGCGGAGCGCACCTCGGTCCGGACCATCCAGAAGGACGAGTCCGTCCGGGTGGTCACCGCGTCGTCGGCGATCGGCCGCGTGAAGCTGGGCCAGCCGGTCCCGCTGTCGTACTTGTCGGTGGACGAGAAGAGGGGCTGCCCCGACACCACGTCCACGTAGATCCCCGGCTCGTGGTTGTCCCAGTACTCGTTGCGGAAGGCCGGCTCGGTGCCGCCGTCCTGCGTGACGTGGCGCTGACGCCGGGTGAGGCGGCTCAGCGTCTCGGGAGACTTGCTGTAGTCGTTCGACACGTTCTTTCTCCTTCGTTCCGACGTCGCTGGCTGCGGCGTCGTTCCTTCCAACACGGCGAGCCTCGGGTTTGGTCCCGGGCACCGCCGGCACGGAGACCGGCAGCGCTATGCGTCGTGCCCGGCGCGGAACCACGCCACGTAGTCGGCGGCCGCAGCGGCCGTGTCGTACGCGGGCTCGAAGCCCGTGTCCTCGCGCAGCCGCGCGACGTCGAGCCAGCTCACCGGGAGCGGCCCCGCGGACGGCAGCTCGAACCGGAACCCAGGCACCACGCTCGCCAGCGCCGCGAGCACGTCGGCGTTGCTGGTCGGACGGCCGGACCCGACGTTGTAGGTGCGGTGGCGCAGCCCGGGCGCGAGGGCGAGCAGCGCGAGCGCGCGACCCGTGTCCTTGACGTAGCAGAGGTCGAGGGCGTCCTCGGCGCGCGGCGGCGCCATGATCCCCGAGAGGTCGGGGGCGGTGCCCGTCGCCGCCGCGCGCGCGAGGACGGACGCGGGGAAGAACGGGTCGGGCAGGTGCCCGCCCGGCCCCCAGGTACCCGAGATCCGCGCGTTCACGAGCTCGACCCCGGTGGCGTCGCCGAGGTAGCCGGCGAGCAGCTCGGTCACCTTCTTGAAGGTCGGGATGACGTGGAGGTTGCGCATCGACAGGGGCAGGTCCTCGGTCAGGGCCCCCTCGGCGGGGATCCCGCCGTAGACGCCGATCGTGCTCGCCGTGACGACGCGCTCGACGCCCCATGCCTGCGCCGCGCGGACGACGGTGAGGAACGCGTCGACCGCGCGCCCGGTGTCGCCGAGGGGGTCGTCCGTGGCGGGCCACGGCAGCGCGACGGCTAGGTGGACGATGCTGGTGATCGGGTACCGCTCGCCGGCCTCGAGCAACCGGTCGAGGTCCGCGACGTCGCCCTGGACGACGTGCACGGGCAGGTCCGCCAGAGGCTCCGGCACCTCGGGGGCGCGACGCTGGAAGAGGACCACCTCCTCGCCGAGCTCGTGGAGCGCGCGGACGGTGTGGGAGCCGATGAACCCGGCCCCTCCGGTCACGAGGATCATGGGGAACGCCTTCCGTAGTAGAACTGACTGTCAGTGTTACTGACGATCAGCCTAGGCTACGCTTTCGGCATGTCAAGAGACGTGTTCGCCCGCCGCGAGCCCGAGGACTCGCTCGTCTACCTCCTCAAGCACGCCACGGCGAGCCTCCACGGGCTCGCCGACGCAGCGCTCCAGCCGCTCGGGATCGACGGCAAGGAGCTCGGCGTCCTCCGCCTCCTCGTCGGTCGCGAGCCGACGTCGCAGCTCGAGGTCGCCCGCCTGCTCGGCGTCGACCGCACCACCATGGTCGCCCTGCTCGACGGGCTCGAAGCGAAGGGCGTCGTCACGCGCCGGCAGGACCCGACGGACCGGCGCCGGAACGTCGTCGAGCTCACCCAGGCCGGGCTGGCGCTCTACGAGCGGGCCGACGCCGCCTACGCCGGCGCGGAGGAGGAGTTCCTCTCCCCCGCGAGCGAGGCGGACGCCCGGGCCCTCAGGCGGACGCTGCGCGCCGTCGTCGTGCGCTGACCGGGCTCGGGCCGGCCGCTCGGAAGCTCGTCCGGCCGAGGATGTCGGATCCGTGGGGTCGGCGTCGTCGAGAAGGTGAGACCGCCCGCCCGGGGCGGCCGGACCCGGAGGAAACGACGACCATGAAGCTGACCACCATGACGCAGGTCACCCTCGACGGGGTGATGCAGGGCAACGGCGCCACGTCCGACGACCGCAGGGACGGATTCACGCGGGGCGGCTGGGCGCTCGGGGCGGGGGACGACGAGACCCGCGACCTCATCACCCGGACCTACGAGCGCGCCGACGCCTTCCTGTTCGGGCGGCGCACCTACGAGCTCTTCGCGGGCTCGTGGGGCACGGTCGACGCGATGCGCGCCCACCCCATCGGCGTGGCCCTGGAGCGCGCACCCAAGTACGTCGCCTCGACGACGCTCGAGACCCCGACCTGGCCGCGGACCACCGTGCTCCGTGGCGACCTCGCCGACGCCGTCCACGAGCTGAAGGCCGCGCCCGGCGGCGAGCTGCAGGTGCACGGAAGCGGCGTCCTGGTCCGGTGGCTGCTCGAGCACGACCTGGTCGACGAGCTCACGCTCCTCGTGGTCCCGGTGGTCCTGGGCCAGGGCAGCCGGCTGTTCCCCGAGAACGGACCGGACCGCGCGCTCGACCTCGTCGGGTCGCGGGTCGACTCGAAGGGCGTGACGATCCAGGTCTACCGGCCCGCCGGACGCCCGCACTACGCCCACGCCTGACCCCCGCCCACCCGCCCGAGCAAGGCTTCGACACCCGAGGAGACGACTCCGATGCAGTATCTGGTTTCCGTGATCGACGACAAGGTCAACCCGGGCCGCGACGACCGCGAGCCCCTCATCAGCGCGTTCAACGAACGGCTCATCGCCGCGGGCCACTGGGTGTTCGCCGGTGGCCTCGCCGACACCGACGCCGCGACCGTCGTCGACAACCGCGGCGAGCAGCCGTTGCTCACCGACGGGCCGTTCGTGGAGTCGAAGGAGTTCCTCGCGGGCATATGGATCTGGGAGGCCCCCGACCTCGACGTGGCGCTCGAGCTCGCGACCGAGGCGTCGCAGGTCTGCGCCCGGAAGATCGAGGTCCGGCCGTTCCTGTGAACGACACCGCCCCCGCGGACGACGCAGTCGCGGCCGCCGCCCGGGCGCACCGTGACGAGTGGGCCCGGCTGGTCGGCGCGCTGACGCGACGCTTCGGCGACCTCGACGTCGCCGAGGAGGCCGCGGCCGAGGCGTTCGCCGCTGCCGTCGCCCGGTGGCCCGGCGACGGTGTCCCCCGCAACCCCGCCGCGTGGCTCACGACGACGGCGCAGCGCAAGGCCGTCGACAGGCTCCGGCACGAGAGCAAGCGTGACGCGAGGCACCGGGAGGCTCGCATCCTGCACGACGACGCACCGCCCGCGTCGCCGGGCGTCGTCGACGACGATCGGCTCCGCCTGATCTTCACCTGCTGCCACCCGGCGCTCGCGATGCCGAGCCGGGTCGCCCTCACGCTGCGCCTGGTCGGGGGCCTCACGGTCCCCGAGATCGCCCACGGCTTCCTCGCGCAGGAGGCAGCGATCGGGCAGCGCATCACGCGCGCCAAGGCCAAGATCAGGGCCGCGCGAATCCCGTACCGCATGCCGTCCGCGGACGACCTCCCGACCCGGGTGACCGGCGTCCTCGCCGTGCTCTACCTCGTCTTCAACGAGGGATACCTGGCCAGCGGGCCCGGCACCGACCCGGTCCGCCAGGACCTCACCGCCGAGGCGATCCGGCTCGCGCGCCTGCTCCACGCCCTCCTGCCCGACGACGGCGAGGCGACCGGGCTGCTGGCGCTCATGCTGCTCACCGAGGCCCGCCACGCGGCGCGGGTCGATGCCGCCCGCGTGCTCGTCACGCTCGACGAGCAGGACCGCACCGCCTGGGACGCGGGGCTCATCTCCGAAGGGCACCGGCTCGTCCGCGAGCGGCTCGTCGCGGCCGCGGCCGGAACCGCCCCGGGGCGCTACCAGGTGCTCGCCGCGATCAGCGCCGTGCACACGTCAGCTCGCGACGTGCGCGACACGGACTGGTCCCAGGTCGTCGCCCTCTACGACCAGCTCACCCGGCTCGACCCCTCGCCCGTCGTCACCCTCAACCGGGCCATCGCGGTCGGCGAGCTGGACGGACCCGAGGTCGCCCTGGCGCTCGTCGATCCTCTCGCGGATCCGCTCGACGACTACCACGCGTTCCACGCGACCCGCGCCGACCTGCTGCGCCGGCTCGGCCGCGACACCGAGGCGCGCGCCGCCTACGACCGCGCCCTCGGACTCACCGGCAACACGGCCGAAGCCGCGGCGCTCCGCCGCCGCCGCGACGCGCTCCGGTAGCCCACACCCGCCCCCGACGGCGCGCGGCGCGTGGGCGGTGCGGCGTGCCTGGCACGGTGGTCCGCGCTGGCGGCGGACCGCGCTCTGACGTTCACGCCGGAAGGCTCGGAGGTCCTCGGCGACCTCGTGGTCCAGCCCTGGCTCCTCGTGTGGGGCGCCGGCGCGCAAGACCGCGTCCGCGGCGTCAACCTGATCCGCGTCCGCGACGGCCGGATCGTCGAGGCGCGCGGTTACGTCAAGGCGTGATCCCGAGCCTGACGGCTATCGCTCCGCGCGGAACCCCGTGAGCATGGCGACGACCTCGGGTCGCGCCGACTCCCTCGCGCGCTCCGGGTCAGGGGAGCCGGCGATGATGGCGGCCGCCTCGCACAGTGCGCCCAGGATGAGCCTGGAGCGAACGGCCGCGTCGCCTTCACCCAGCTCCCCCTCGGCCTGGAGGCGCGTCAGAGCCGCGGTGAGCATGGCGCCGACCTGACCGTCCTCGATCAGTCTTGCCTGGTCGCGTCCGAGAACCGCGGGACCGTCGAAGACGATGATGCGGCCGACCGACGGCCGTGCACATTCGTCCACGAAGGCGTCGACACCTGCGAGCAACCGACCCCAGCCGGTCGTGGCGTTCGCAGCCGCGGCCGACACTGCCGAGGCGAGGTCGCGCTGCGCTCGGTCGAAGACCCCTCGGAACAGGGCCGCCTTGTCGGAGAAGTGGTGGTACAGGGCGCCCTTGGTCACCCCGGCGCGCGCCGCGACGTCGTCCGTCGAGACGGACGCGTAGCCCTCGTCCCCGAACAGCTGCGTCGCGGCCTCGAGGAGCCGGGCGGTCGTGCCCTCGGAGCGGTCTCTCTGGCGACGGGGGGTCGTCATGACGACATCCGTTGACGGCTCTGGTCCACGCTCGCTACATTACGTACTCCAAGTACGTACTGCGAGTATGTAAGAGGCGGGAGAACGTCTGATGAGTGAGTTTGTCGACCGGTGGGCCTCCTTCTGGGCTGCGCCGACGCCGGACGGCGTCGACACGATCGCCGACGAGGACATCGTGCTGCGCTATCCGGGGGTCCCGGAGCCCCTGACCGGCATCGCCGCCTGGAAGGAGCGGGTCGCCTCCATCGTCGAGCGCTTCCCCGACGTCCGTCTCGACGTCACCCATCACGCCACCGTCGACGACCTGTGCTTCATCAGCTGGCGGGCCTCCGCCACGAGCCAGGGAACCCCGATCTCCTGGGAGGGAACCGACCGCATGCTGCTGAAGGACGGCCGGGTCGTCGACTCGATGGTCGCCTTCGACACGTCCGGCTTTCGACCGGCGGCCCGGTGAGGGCGGGTAGGTTCACGTCGACTCTTCGGGTGCCCCCGGTGGGATTCGAACCCACACTGTGTCGGGTTTAAGCCGACTGCCTCTGCCGGTTGGGCTACGGGGGCGCGCTCGCGCGCACGGCGAGCGTACGTCGTCGGGCGCGGGACGACGACGCACGCCCCGGACCGTGGCACGGCCCGGGTACGACGACGGGGACGGGCCCCGGAAGGCCCGTCCCCGTCGTCAGCGCTCAGAAGCGCGAGATCACTTCGCGTCGGCGGCGGCCGACGTTGCGACCTGCTTCAGCGGCTCGTCCGTCTTCTTGGGGGCCGGGGCCGCGGCGCGGAACGCGGCGCGCGGGTCCTGGACGGCGTTGAGCGCGACGGTCTCGCGCCCGTAGACCGCCTGGCCGACCCAGCCGTTGAAGATGTGGAGCTTGCGGTTCCACGTCGGCATGGCGAGCACGTGGTAGCCGCGGTGCATCGCCCACGCGAGCGGCCCGCGGAGCTTGAACTTCCCGAACAGCTCCGCGACGCCCTTGTAGAGCCCGAGCGACGCGACGGTGCCGATGTTCTTGTGCGAGTACTCCTTGGTGGGCTCGCCCTTGAGGCTCGAGACCAGGTTCTCGGCGAGCTGGACGCCCTCGCGGATCGCGTGCTGCGCGTTCGGCGGGCAGAACTTGCCCGGGTTCAGCACGTCCGGCACCGCGGCACAGTCGCCCGCACCCCACGCGCCGGGGACGATCGTGCCGTCCTCCTGCGCGACCTGGAGCGTGGCGAGGACCTGCAGGCGGCCCAGCTTGTCGAGCGGGAGGTCCGAGTCGTTCAGGACCGGGTTGGACTTGATGCCCGCGGTCCACACGAGGGTGTCGGTGTCGAACTCGACGCCCGTCGACGTGACCACGTGGCCGTCGACGCACGAGCTGAGGAACGTGTTGAGGTGGAACTCGATGCCGCGGTCCTTGAGCTGGTCGAGGGCGTGGAGCGCCATCGGCTCGGACAGCTCGGGCAGGATGCGGCCCGTGCCCTCGATCATCACGAAGCGCAGGTCCGACTGCGTGAGCGTCGGGTGCTTCTTGACGGCGGCGCGCGCCATGTCCTCGATCTCGGCGATCGCCTCGATGCCCGCGAAGCCGCCACCGATGAAGGTGAACGTGAGCAGACGCCGGCGCAGCGCCTCGTCGGTCACCGTGCTCGCGACGTCGATCTTGTCGAGGACCTGGTCGCGGACCGCGATGGCCTCCTCGACCGTCTTGAGGCCGATGCCCTGCTCGGCGAGGCCGGGGATCGGGAGCAGACGCGCGACCGAGCCGAACGCGACGACGACCTCGTCGTACGTGAGGACGAACTCGTCGCCCTCCTTCGGCACGACCGTCACGCGACGGTCCGCGTGCGAGATCGACGTGACCTTGCCCTCGACGATGTCGACGCCCGGCAGCGCCTTGCGCAGCGGCGCGACGACGTAGCGCGACTCGATCGAGCCGGCCGCCGCCTCGGGGAGGAAGGGCGCGTACGTGAGGTACGGGTTCGGGTCGACGACCGTGATCTGCGCCTGGTTCTTGCCCAGCCGCTTCCGGAGCCGACGTGCGGCGTACAGGCCGACAGACCCGCCGCCGATGACGAGGATGCGCGGCACCGTGGTGCCTGCGGGACTGCCGTTCTGGGCAGGGCTGACCGAGGTCAGATCGTTCTGAGGCATGGGCAACAGACTATTACCGCACGTGTCCAGCGAGAAATCACGCGACCACCTGGTGATATGTGCCTCACCACAGCCCCGCGAAGGAGGCGGGATGCCGGGGTACTTCGCGGGGTACCCCGGTATCCCGCCTACTTCGTGGGGGTCGGGGTCGTGGGCTTCGGGGTCGGGTGCGTGCCCGACGAGGGCGCGGGGCTAGCTGTGTCGCTCGGCGCCGGGGACGGTGCGGTCCTGTCCCCCGGCTCCACCGCGGCATCCGGGGCGGTGCCTCGCGAGACCAGGGGCGACATCTGGTCGAACGGGGCGACCGGAGCGGTGGGCGCCACTCCGGGCTCCGCCGTCGGCATGCCCTGGTCGTCGTACTGGGCGTTCCCGTACTCGTCGAGCGCGACCTGCGCCCGCTCGAGCGGGTAGGCGTTCCAGACCTGCCGGCCCGACCGGTCGTACGACGGCACCGCGAGCCACGGCTGCGCCACGTCGTCGTGCAGCGAGCCCAGCTCGGACGGGTCCGCCGTCAGGACGGGCCTGCCCGCGCCGTCGTAGACGCGCGCACCGTCGACCAGCGTGCCGTCGGGGCCGTAGACGAACAGGTCGTCCACCCGCTGGCCGTCCACGAAGACACCGTCCGTCGGGGTCGCGTCGCGGGCGCCCTGCGCGTAGGACGACGCGCCGTCGGAGGACGAGGCGCCGCCCTCGCTGTAGGCGGTCGCGAAGGTCGGCACGAGCAGCACGACCGCGGTCGTCCCCATCAGCCGGCCCACCCAGTCCCACCGGTGCGGGAGCCGCCACGCGCCGCGCCCCCACTGCACCGAGCACACGACGGCCGCGAGCAGCAGCACCCAGCCGAGCAGGTTCTCGGGCAGCAGCGCGACCGGCCGCTGCGTCCACAGCAGTGCCGTCACCAGCACCCACGCGCGCCCGACCCACCACGCAGGCCGCAGCACCTCGAGGAACTCGAAGACCGGCTTCCACCCGGGCGCGTCCTTCAGCTCCCGCCACTGCTGCGCCCAGCCCGCGCGCGTCTCCGCCCACGCCGCGCCCATGCTGCGTCGCGTCGCCGCCCCCTGCGCGACGACGCGGGGCCGGAGCCCGGCCGACGAGCGCAGCTCCGCCGCGTACGCGGCCGGCGTCCCGAAGCGGGTGGCCAAGGTCGTCGCCGTGAACGGCACGTCCGACGACGGCGCGGCGCCCGCGCCCGGTGCGCCGGAGTCGGCCGTACCACCGGCGGACGGGGCGACCACCGTGTCGGCACGGTCCGCGCCCGGGCGAGGGCCGCCGTCGGGCCGCGAGAACCCGACCGGGGTGTCGGCGAGGGCGTCGAGGAGGTCGGCCTCGAGGCCGTCGGTGAGGTCGTCGACGGTGTCGGCCGGCAGGTCGTCGAGCTCGGCGCGCACGGCGCGGGCGTAGTCGGCGACGAGCGCGTGCAGCGCGACCGACGCGGTCGAGGGCGCGGGCAGGGGGACCGTGGTGCTCATCGGGCTGCTCCTTCGGTGGGGTCGAGGAGGGACGTGACGGTGCGGGCGAACGAGCCCCACTCCTTGCGCTGGACGTCGAGCATCGCCCGGCCCTGCGCGTTGATGCCGTAGTACTTGCGGTGCGGGCCCTCGTCGGAGGGCACCACGTAGCTCGTGAGCGCGCCCGCCGCGTAGAGGCGGCGGAGCGTGCCGTAGACGGACGCGTCGGCGACGTCGTCGAGGCCTGACGACCGCAGGCGCCGGACGACGTCGTAGCCGTACCCGTCGGCGTCGGCGACGACGGCGAGCACGGCCGCGTCGAGCACCCCCTTGAGGAGCTGGGTCGTGTCCATGCGGTCCCTCTCGTCGTGGCCGGTCGTCGCGCGCGGTGTCGCACCACGCACGCTACTACGCGATGTGCACTACCGGCCAGAGCTCCGTACCGCGTGTCGCTGCACGGGGCTCGCGAGCCGTCAGGCCAGGGAGAGGGCGATGCCGTCGAGGATGTCGTGCTCGCTCGTCACGACGCGCGCGAGCTCGCCGCCCGCCGCCGCGACCTCGCCGCGCACCCGCGTCACGACCTCCGACCACACGAGCGCGCCGGCCCCGATGACGTCGACGCGCCCGGGGTGCATGAAGCCCAGCGCGGCGCGCTCGTCGCGCGTCATCGCGAGCAGCTCGTCGCACGCCCGCAGCACGGTGTCGACGGGGAGCACGGAGCCGTTGATGCGGTCGCGGTCGTAGACGGCGAGGCCGAGCGCGTGGGCCGTCACCGTCGTCACGGTCCCCGCGAGCCCGACGAGCGTCGCGGTCTTCGCGACCGGGACCACCCGCAGCGCCTCGTCGAGAGCCGCCCGGACGTCGGAGCGTGCGGCTGCGACCTCGTCCTCCGTAGGCGGGTCGGTCGCGAGGTGCCGCTCGGTCATCCGCACGCAGCCCACGTCCATCGAGAACGCCGCCTCGGGCTCGCGCGAGCCCAGCACGAGCTCGGTCGAGCCGCCGCCGAGGTCGACGACCAGGTAGGGGGCGTCGAACCGTCCGCCGACGACGCTCGTCGCGCCCCGGAACGACAGCGCCGCCTCCTCCTCGCCCGAGACGACCTCGGGGTACACGCCGAGGCGTGCGTGCACGCCCTCGAAGAAGTCGTCCTTGTTGCTCGCGTCCCGGGACGCGCTCGTCGCGACGAACCGGACCCGCTCGGCGCCGAGCTCACGGGCGACGTCGGCCGCGCGCGACGTCGCGTCGAGGGTCCGCTGGAGCGCCTCGGGCGCGATCATGCCGGTGCGGTCGACGCCCTGGCCCAGGCGGACGACCTCCATGCTGCGGTGCAGGTCCGTGAGGGTGCCGGTCTCCCGGTCGAGGTCGGCGACGAGAAGGCGGAGGGAGTTGGTACCGCAGTCGACGGCCGCAACACGGGTGGAGCTCATGTCGACCAGCCTGCCACAGGCCTCCCCCACGAGTTGTCAGAAGCTCACGGCAGCAGGGTGCCGTGAGGTTCTGACACCCGCACCACTCCCACGACTTGTCAGAAGCTCACGGCAGCAGGGTGCCGTGAGGTTCTGACAAGCCGACGACGACGGCGTGTCAGCAGGTGCAGCGGTCCGCTCGCCAGAGGCCCTCGTCCGCGGCCTGCTGCAGCGCCAGGTCCCCCACGACGTCGACGCCGGGGCCCGCCACGAGGGCGTGCCCGGCGAGCGCGTGCAGACACTTCACCCGCGTCGGCAGCCCGCCCGCGGAGATGCCGGAGATCTCGGGCACCGTGCCCGTCCCGGCCCGTTCCGCGACCTCCGCCCGGCGCGCGAGGTAGTCGTCGTGCGCACGCGCGTGGCCCGCAGCGAGCTCCTCGTCCTCGGCGAGCCGGTCGTTGAGCTCACGCATGACGCCGCGCGCCTCGAGCGTGCTCATCGCGGCGACGACGCCCGGGTGCGTCAGGTAGAACGTCGTCGGGAAAGGGGTGCCGTCGTCGAGCCGGGGAGCCGTCACTGCGACCAGGGGACGGCCGCACACGCAGCGCGCCCCGATCGCGACCACGCCGCGCGGGGTGCGCCCGAGCTGCTCGGCGAGCACGGTGAGGTCGTCGGCGGTCACGTCGGTGAGGGGCATGCCTTCATTGTCCCCGACGGCCCGCGTCCGCCGGGACCGCTACTTCGAGTCGGTCGTGACGCCCGTCCCCGCCACCTGGACCGAGGTCCACATGGTCCGGTACCACGGGTCCGCGGCATCGCCCTCACGCTCGACGACGCCAGCCGACACCGGCTTGCCCGTGATCGGGCTGACACCGTCGTTCGCGTCGCCCGGGTCGATCACCCGGTACGCCTTGTCGCCCGGCATCACGTAGCCCAGCCGGAGCCGGGCCTCCGCCTTGAGGAACGCCGGGTCCTGGAACCGGTCGAGCGCCGTCTGCGCGTCCGCCTTCTGCTGCTGCGTCGCCGCGAGGTCCGCGTGCAGGGCGCGCAGGTCGGCCGACTGCGTGACGTACTCGCGCGCCGTCGGGAGCAGGATGACGAACGCGAGCAGGATCGCGCCCGCCAGCACGAGCGTGCGCGTGGTGATCGTCTCGGGCACCATCCCGGCGACGCGGCCGGCCGCACGGCGCCCTCCGCTCGTCCTGCGGACCCGCGGTGTGGCACCCGTCGCGGGACGCGACGAACCACGCCCCTGCCCGCCCGACGTCGTCGTGCCGCGGGCCGACGACGCACGGGCACCGCTCCCCCGCGACGACGTGCGCGGCGCCGACGAGCCCGTCACCCGGTTCGACGTGCCCGAACCCGGTGCGGACGGCCGCGTGGACCGTGCCTGCGGGGCGGTGGGACGTCGGGGGGCCATGGGGCGATTGTCCACGTTCGCGCGCTGCCCGCGCCGGAGCACACGCCGGGCCGGGCGACTTGTCAGAACGTGGTGACCGGGTAGGGGGCCGACGTCCTGGCACGCCGG
The DNA here is from genome assembly GCF_042670205.1 of Luteimicrobium sp. NPDC057192. Taxonomy (NCBI): domain Bacteria; kingdom Bacillati; phylum Actinomycetota; class Actinomycetes; order Micrococcales; genus Luteimicrobium; species Luteimicrobium sp. NPDC057192. The sequence continues at coordinate 78,798 of NZ_JBHUWD010000017.1, forward strand.
GGGTCGCGCGCCCGACGACGACGCGCCGCCACCCCCGCAGGGATGACGGCGCGTCGGGCGCGGGTCGCGTCAGGACCCGGTGGCCGGTCGGACCGGCAGGCTGATCGAGAGGTCAGCCGCGCTTCCAGCGCGGGAACGCCGAGCGGCCCGCGTAGGTCGCGGCGTCGTCGAGGGACTCCTCGATGCGCAGCAGCTGGTTGTACTTGTTGATGCGCTCGCCGCGAGCGGTCGCACCGGTCTTGATCTGGCCCGCGTTCACGGCCACCGACAGGTCGGCGATCGTCGTGTCCTCGGTCTCGCCCGAACGGTGCGACACCATCGCGGTGTAGCCGTTGCGCTGCGCGAGCTCGACGGCCTCGAGCGTCTCGGTGAGCGTGCCGATCTGGTTGAGCTTCACGAGCAGCGAGTTCGCGGCCTTGAGCTCGATGCCCTTGGCGAGGCGCTCCGGGTTGGTGACGAACAGGTCGTCGCCGACGATCTGGACCTTGTCGCCCAGGCGCTCGACGAGCGCGACCCAGCCGTCCCAGTCCTCCTCGTTCAGCGGGTCCTCGATCGAGACCAGCGGGTAGTCGGCGACGAGGCTCTCGTAGTACTCGATGAGCTCGGCGGCCTGCAGCGACTTGCCCTCGAACGCGTACTTGTCGTCCGAGAAGAACTCGCTGGACGCGACGTCGAGCGCGAGCGCGACGTCCTTGCCCGGGGTGAAGCCGGCCTTCTCGATCGCGACGACGATGAGGTCGAGCGCGTCGCGGTTGCTCGGCAGGTTCGGGGCGAAGCCGCCCTCGTCGCCGAGGCCCGTCGACAGGCCGCGCTCCTTGAGGACGCCCTTGAGCGCGTGGTAGACCTCGGTCCCCGTGCGCAGCGCCTCGCGGAAGGTCGGGGCGCCGATCGGCGCGATCATGAACTCCTGGATGTCGACGTTCGAGTCCGCGTGCGACCCGCCGTTGAGGATGTTCATCATCGGGACGGGGAGGACGTGCGCGTTCGGGCCACCGACGTAGCGGTAGAGCTCGAGGCCCGCGCTCTTCGCGGCGGCCTTGGCCACGGCGAGCGAGACGCCGAGGATCGCGTTCGCGCCGATGCGGCCCTTGTTCGGGGTGCCGTCGAGGTCGATGAGCGCCTGGTCGACGAGGCGCTGGTCCTCGGCGTCGAAGCCGATGAGCTCGGGGGCGATCTCGTCGATGACCGCGTCCACCGCGCCCTGGACGCCCTTGCCGCCGTAGCGGGCCTTGTCGCCGTCACGACGCTCGACGGCCTCGAACGCGCCCGTCGACGCACCCGAGGGGACGCCCGCGCGGGCGAAGGTGCCGTCGTCGAGCACGACCTCGACCTCGACGGTGGGGTTGCCGCGGGAGTCGAGGATCTCGCGGGCGCCTACGGCTTCGATGCTGGCCACAGTGGCTCCTTACGAAGGGTGGGAGGGGATACGACCTCAGCGTAGTGCCCGCCACGCCGCGCAGCAGTCCCGGCCGTCAGGCGAGACCGGGGCGGCCCGACGCGCGGCGCGCTCCGCGCCGATGTACGTTCCGATCGACCGGGCCGCGCGCTCGCGGTCTGCCCGCTCGACGAGAGGCAAGGCCATGGCACTTCCGACGATCGTCCTCGTGCACGGCGCATGGGCGGACGGCTCCAGCTGGGACGCGGTCTCGACCGACCTCCAGGCCAAGGGGTACGCCGTCCTCACGCCGCCCAACCTGCTGCGCCGCGTGACCGTGGACGCCCCCTACGTGGCGTCGTTCGTCGCGCAGCGGACCTCTGGCCCCGTGGTCCTGGTCGGGCACTCGTACGGCGGGTTCGTGATCACCAACGCCGCGACGGGCGGCGGCGACGTCCGGGCCCTCGTCTACGTGGACGCGTTCGTGCCCGACGAGGGCGAGTTCACGTTCCAGATCCTCGGCGGCTCGGGCTCGGCGCTCGACGTCCCGGACCCGACGACGGTCCTCGACCTCGCCGGCTACCCCGACTCGCCCGAGGGTGACGTCGAGGCCTTCCTCAAGCCTGCCGTCGTCCACGAGCACTTCGCGCAGGACCTCCCCGAGGCCGACCGGGCGCTCATCGCGTCGAGCCAGCGCCCGATCACGCTGTCGGCCAACACGACGCCGTCCGGCCCGCCCGCCTGGAAGCGGCTGCCGAGCTGGGCGGTCGTCGGGACGGAGGACCACGTGATCCCGCCCGCCACGCAACGGTCCATGGCCGAGCGGGCCGGCGCCACGATCACCGAGGTCGAGGCGTCCCACGTGTCGATGGTCTCCCACCCGTCCGTCGCCGTGGAGGCGATCGTCGCGGCGGCGTCGTCGATCACCGGCTGACGGCGCGGCGCTCCCACAGCTCGAACGGGCCCGCTGTCGCGACGTGCACGAACTGCTCCTCGAACACGCGCTGCGACTCGCCGCGCAGCCACCGCCCGTCCTCGGGCAGGGGGAGGAACGCGGCGTCGGAGGAGTCGAGCTGGCGCAGCATCTCGGCCGTCCAGGCGGGGTTGTCGTCGAGGACGGTCCCCGTGACGTGCGCGCCCGAGCGGCTGGCGGCGAGCACGCCCTCCCCGTAGACGTCGGGCGGGACGTCGCAGCCGCGTTCCGCGTTCGGCGTCGCGGCGTCCGCGCGGACCACCGCCGACGCCAGCCCCCAGACGCAGCGGTGCTCGCCCGCCCAGGCGGCGACCCGCGCGTTCGAGGGTTGCGCCGGCTTCGTCGGGACGCACGCGCTCACCGCGCACACCGCGAGGACGGCGACACCGACGGCCGACGCCGCGCCCACCCAGCGGACGTCGTCGCCCCGCTCCCCCGCCCGACGACGCAGCCCCCGCGCCCAGGACCACGCGGCGGCGCCCGCGGCGCCCGCGAGCAGGGCGAGCGCCGGCGCCGGGAACGCGGCGTAGTGGTAGAAGAACGACGGCGCGACCAGCACCGTCAGCGCCTGCGCGAGCGCCAGGAGCGCCCAGGTCGTGGTCTCGACGCGGCGCTCGTCCGTGCGGCCTCGTGACCAGCGCACCACCCCGACGACGACGGTCACGACGAGGGCCGCTCCCGCGGCGAGCGCGACGACCCGCAGCACCGCGTCCGTCCAGGTGGTCGCGTCGAAGCCGTCGAGCAGCGAGAACCGGCGCAGGCGGTAGGCGAACGCGTCGACGGTCGCGGGGCGCGAGGCCTGCGCGGTGACGGTGTCGCGCCACACCGCCGAGCCCGCGAGCGCCACGAACGGACCGACGACGACGGCGACCACCGCGGCGAGCCCGCCCGCGAACCACCCCGTCGCCCGCAGGCCACGTGTCGCCAGGACGACGAGCCCCAGGACGACCGCTGTCACACCGGCCCAGAGCTTGAAGGTAAGCGCGACCCCGGTGAGCGCACCCGCGAGCAGGGGCGCCGTCGTCGTCGGCCGGAGGCGGGAGGCCGTGCGCCCGACGACGGCCGCGCCGTCCGTCCTCTGCAGAACGAGCAGGGCGAGAAGCAGGCAGACGGTGAGCACGGGCTCGAGCAGCGCGACCCTCTCCGTACGGACCACGGGGGTCCACACGGCGTACAGCCCCGCGCCGACGAGCACCGCCGCGGTCCCCCGGCGCCGCAGCAGCAGCCCCACCAGCACCGTGCACACCACGCCGAGCAGCACGGTGCCCGCGCGCCCCACCGCGAGCGCCCACGCGTCGCCGGTCCACCGCGCGAGCCACGCGAGCGGCGTCATCGCGAGCGGCATGCCGGGCGGATGCAGGTAGAGGACGTCCCGATACGGGAGGTGTCCGTGGACGAGCTGGACGGCGACCGAGTACATCGTGGCGTCGTCGAGCTCGCGGGCCGCGACGAGCTGGCGGGGATCGAGGTACGCCCAGCCGCGCGTCACGAACGCGAGCGCCGCGACCGCGACGAGCGGCCAGCGCGGGGGGCGGGTCACCGCGCCATCGTACGAGGCGGGTGGTGCGAGCGCCGGGGGCGTCCAGCCCCGGCGCACCCAGACCTGCGGACGGCGAGCGGACGCCGGAGCGCGTGGGCGCGGGGAGCTGTCGAGACAGTTCCCCGCGCC